>CAJXNE010000053.1 GCA_913056285.1 uncultured Zetaproteobacteria bacterium
GTTTTAAACATGATGCTGGCCGTTCCACCCCATCCATCGTTGTTTTTACCTTCAAGTAACTGAATGGAATTATTCAGCCTTACCTTATTCAGATAGGCATACTCAACCCCCCCTGAAACAGCGATATTATCGGATAACTTGAAAATCACGCTCGGATTAATCATAGCCATCTGGATCTGTGCAAAAGTGTTGCTGGCAGCCAATGAACTGGTCGCAGGCCAATCAGTCTCCAGCCCGAATGGCGAATTGATACTCAAGGATGCACCAAGCCTGGAATTTTCGTCCCAATACGTAAAATATGCATGGGGAACAAATAACGTCTTGCTTTTGGAGCTTGTCGCAGCTGGCGCAGGGAACCCCAATGCTGCAAGCGAACCGGTTGAAGCATTCGGCGTATAATCAACACCCGGAACAATGATTCCAGCACCACCTACCATAATCTGGGCACCATCGGTAAAAGCCACACCGGCCGGATTATACCATGCCGCGGAAGCATCATCGGCCACACCAGTGAATGCGCTACCCATACCGGTAGCACGAGTAGACATCTCACCAATCTGAAACCCGCCCGCCTGAGCGGTTTGAAGCCATGCAAAAATCATGATAAATAAAATAATAAATCGTTTCATCATTCCATCCCCTCCTACAGTGATGCAGAGAGCATAGATGGTTTATGTCATTTTGCAATTGTAAATTTAAACCGTGGCAGAAACACTCGTTTTGTTGTAGCCGAAAATAATTTTTGGATAACCACATCATAGTGTAAATTTTAAGTTAAACTTCATATTTGCACCAGCCCATGTTTTATTTGGCTTATGATACAACGTCAGTTGTTAAATGAGCTCATCCAATCAGCGCAAGACTTCCAGTCGTGACATGAATTGATCCATTTATAATACGTCCAACATAGCTGAATAATAAACAGGCCACACCAAATCTGTTTGGTTTTGCGTACCGCCGGCAGCACCAACCAGTTTAACTGTTTTATCAGGGTGATATTGTTGCATATAGGATTTCAAACTTTTGGCCTGCGTGCGCTGGCCACTCTTGACTTCAACGGGGATAATGTCACCGCTTGCATTTTTATATAAAAATTCAATCTCCGCTTCCCTGCGCTCCCATGCATAGGTGGGATAATAACCAAGGCATCGGAGTTCATTCTGCACAAAATTTTCTGCCAGATAACCTTTATAGGCGAAGTTCTGAGCTTTGTGTTCAGCATAATTCAGACCCAGCATATGGCCCAGCAGACCAACATCCATAAAAAAAAGTTTGAATCTGTTTTCCTTTTTATAAGCTGCCAACGGTGATTTTGGCGTATCGACCGGATAGCATTTGCTGATCAGCTTGCTTTTCTCCAGCCACTCAATCGGCCCGTACAAATCCATATAGCCTTTCTTTTTTTCAATCACACCACTAAAGCGAAAACGATTCACAGAATCATTCATGTATTTTGACAGTTGTTGAGGGACGTTATTAAAAACCTTTTCAATATGTTGTGCGTTTACTTTCCCGGCATATTTTCCAAAATCCCGCGCATAGCCTGTAATGAGATCGCCATGCAGGCGGGTGATGTTCCGGCAGCGGGCGTTGATGCCAGAATCGTTATGCTCAAACCATGCTTGAACAACTTCGGGCATGCCGCCAACAAAATAATAATCCAGCAATTGTTCCCATAACTTGTTATGAACAAGCTGTTGTCTGGCCATGTCTCGATATTGATCCACGAGCATATCCTGACCCGATGCCATTAAAAACTCTTCAAAGGACAGTGGAAACAGTTCGAGCATGTGAACTTTGCCAACGGGGAAAGAATCAATCAAACCGATATTGGAACCGGAAGCGCAAATGTATAAATCAGGGCGCGCTTCGGCAAAAAACTTGAGTGAATCCAAAGCCCTTTGGCATTCGCCTATTTCATCAAAAAAAACAAGATCCTGCCGGGGATCAAAATCAACATTCAGTGCAAGCTGGATGTTAAGCAGGATGGCTTCGGGGTTGAGGTTTTCTTTAAAAATATCCGACAGCTGGGGATTGGCAAGAAAATCCAGTTTAATGACTTGCCTGAAATACCCGGAACCAAAACATTTCTCAATCAGATACGTTTTCCCCGTCTGTCTTGCACCATCAAGCAAGACGGGTTTGCGTTGATCCAGCGCTTTCCATGCAATCAGTTCTGAAATAAGCAGGCGTTCCATCACGTTCACCTCGGAAATCATAGAATCTGAATAATACAAAGTCATATGATAAAGTCAATAATATTCGAATTATTCATACGACTTTATAATACAAACCAGAATAACTACGATGACTTTATATCATAAAGGTGAACTGAGAATCAAAACCGCATCAGGAATCGCACCACTCGCTTTGTCATCGTCGAAAACAACTTCTCTGTATAAAAACTGCCGGCGATGCGTTTATTGGCTTCAGCCAAAGTTGGATACGGCGCAATCATCGAAGCCATGGCGCCGATTTTCAGCTTCTGGCTGATGGCCAGAATCCAGGGTTGAATCAACTCGCCGGCATGGATGCCGACAATGCTGGCACCCAGAATGAGGCCTTTCGGGGTCGTGATCACCTTGATCATGCCCTCGGTACGCTTTTCGGCCTGGGCCCTGTCATTTTCTTCAAACTGCCAGCGCAATACTTTGATTTCTCGACCAGACTCAATGGCATCGGCCTCGCTCATGCCGACATGGGCCAATTCCGGATCGGTATACGTTACCCACGGCACGGCATGATAATCGACTTTGGCCGACAATTTGAACAACATATTCCTGATCACAATACCTGCCTGATAGGCCGCCATATGCGTAAACTGATACGGGCCTGCCACATCGCCCACCGCAAAAATGCGCTTATTACTGGTGCGTAAACGCGCATCGATATCCACGCCTCTGGGACTGTAGTTCACACCTGCTGCTTCCAGGTTCAAACCGTTTACATTGGCGCGACGACCCGTGGCGATCAGTAAATGCGAACCGATAGCGCACTGTTTACCCTTATCCGATTCACATCGGGCCGCAATCTGACCATCGGCCGTTTTCTCCAGTTTGAGATTGCGCCCGCCTTCTACCAGATTCAACCCTTCATGCTGTAAACGCTGAATCACAATCTTCGTCAGCTCCGGATCATCCTTGACCAGCAATCGGGCCATTTCCATGACCGTCACTTCAGCACCCAGTCTGCGATGCGCCTGAGCCAGTTCCATACCGATCGGGCCGCCGCCAATCACAATCAGGTGTTTCACCGGCTCCGTATTCTCAAAAATATTTTCATTGGTGAAATAATCGACCTGTTCTAACCCTTCAATCGGCGGCACAAAGGCGGCAGAGCCGGTTGCCAGCACAAAATATTTTGCCCTAATCAACTGATCACCAGCTCGTAAAGTCCGCTCATCTTCAAACTGACCGGCGGCACGAATCACCTGCACACCAAACGATTCAAACCGTGCCTGAGAATCATTGGGGGCAATGGCGGCAATGACGCCATGAATATGATCATGGACTGCCTGCCAATCCACTTCAGGCGCGGATACATGGATGCCAAACTGCCCCGCTTCGCGGGCTGACTGAGCAGCATGCCCTGCCGCCAGAATGGATTTGGAAGGCACGCAGCCGGTATTCAGACAATCGCCACCCATCTCCCCCTTCTCCACCAACGCGACTGTCGCGCCCATCTGCGCTGCACCGGCAGCCACGCTCAACCCGCCGGAACCGGCGCCAACCACACATACGTCTACTTGAATCATGATTGAACTCCCTTCCTGTTTGCCATGCGTTTATACACCACCGGAATCAAAGCCAACAACGCCAGGCCACCAAAGGCCGCCATGATTTCCGGCGTCATCACGCCGGCCAGTGATATGTCTCCGCCCTGTTCGAGCACGCTGCCAAGCCCTGATCCGGCCAGCGCAAACACAAACGTGGCAGGCATAATGCCAAAAAACGTAGCGATCACATAAGTACGTAACTTCACGCCAAGAAATGCCGGTGCCAGATTAACCAGAAAGAATGGGAACAACGGCACCAGGCGCAACACAAACATATAGCTCAATGCATCATCAGCAAAGCCGGCTTGCATTTTTTTTACAGCCCCGCCCGCCTTGGCCAATAGAAAATCACCCAGCGATGATTTGGCAATCAAAAACAATGCCGTAGCGCCAACGGTGGCGCCAACCACAGCATACAAAGCACCAGCCATTGCGCCAAATAACAGGCCGCCGGATATCGTCATCGCCAAACCTCCCGGCAATGAAAAGGCGACGACTACGACATAAAGTAGTATATAGAACAAAGGTGCAACTGTGCCGTGTGCAGCCACCCAGGCAGATAGCCATGCTTTGTGTTCGGCCAGGGCGTCAAGACCCAGAAATCGGTCGAGGTCCAACACAAAGAACAGCACCAGTATTAACGCCAGTATGAGCAGCGGTATCAATCGTTTAAGCATACGTATCCTCTATAATGTAACAATTATGATGAAGTCGTAAAAAGTCCATCCATGGCCTTTTTACTTCCGGAAAGCGAGAATCGTGGTTCTCACTTTCCTTACAAATCAACCCTTGCATTGCAAGCTATTGATTTGCGCGCCCGTCCATGGGCGCGTTGATGACTTTTTGCGAAATCATCAATTATTCGACAATCAGGACATAATCGGGCGTCGGGTTCAAGGGGCAGGAATAACGATATTCGCCCGGTTCCAGTGCAATGGCGTAATCATGCGCCTTTCCTGTGGCAATACCGCCACCGGAAATAGAGGGCAGCGACCAACGCAATATACCCGCGCCGCGCAACCAGAAACCCAGTTCATAAGGCACATCCCGATTCTTCACACGGAATATATAATCACCGGCTTTCAAATGTAGCGGCTGCGCTGTTTTCAGCCGCTTCTCGGCTGTCTTCGCATTGATCGCCTTGCACTGATCTGCCGAACTAGCTGTAAAATAATGTTCCTCAGTCTCTGCTTCGATAAATTGGCAATGCGTCTGCGTCAAACTGATCGTTTCCATAGCCGATCCAACTGCCGGCAGCAGTAGAAAAACCATTGCTGCCAGGCTCAAAATGATCTTCATCAACAACTCCTTTGCCATTTCGTCGCAAAGCATAGTTGTATGATTACAAACACAATCATTACACCGTCTTGCATTGTGGCTAATTTAAACTAAACTCAAAGGTGGGAAGGAGACAACCATCGTCACATTCAACGACTTCATAGACACCAGACTGCTGCCAGAACAAATGCAGTTTATCAAACGCCAGACTGAACAAGTATGGGTGCGCACTGGCTTGCTCGTTCTATTCACTATTTTTACCGTATTTCACGGTATTTTTGCCGACGCACTGATGCCGTTAATCATTGCCTCCGGCACCGGCTATCTGGCGCTAAATCTATTCTCATTTTACTGGATCAAACGCACCCCCTATTCCCTGGCCCGCATACTTATCATCCCTGTCATCGACTGTTATCTTATCGTACTGGCCATGCTGGGAGATGGCGGCCAGATGAGCGTCATATATTTCCTGCTGATGAGCCCGATTATCGGTAATGGTCTGCGCTATGGCAGCAGGATGCTGCTCTATAGTCAGTTACTGGGACTGGCCGCCATGGCAAGCATCAGCTTAATGACCGTTCATTTACTCAACCATCCCATCGACGGGGTCGGCTTGACGGCGCAGTTATTTGCGATCCTTTATATCTCCAGTTATGCCTACAGCATCCTGCAGAGAACCGAGGGTACGGTGCAGGAAAAACAAGCTGTGGAAGCATCCGCCAGCAAGCTTATCTCAGAAACACCCCATCCCGCCTTCACCTTTGATTTGCAGGCGAAAAACGCACCTGTAATCTATGCCAACCCCGCTATGGTCACGCTGACCACAGCGCAGCCAGGCTCACTACCGGGTACGCCCATTGACAGGCTGGTGATCCCCGAAGACAGACAAGTCCTGCTCAATACTGCCCTGAATCACCATGACAACCCGTCCATGCAACAGTGTTACATCCGCATACCCGATAGAAGGGGAAAGCATGTGCAGGTCCGCTGCGAGATTCGTAGAACATTGAAGGCAGGCAAACAAATCGGCCTGTGTTATCTGACCGATATCAGCGAAAGCGAACGCCTGCAGGGGGAACTGGCCGAGGCGCAAAAACAAGCCCATATAGCAGCACTGGCAGCAGGCGTAGCACATGATTTTCGTAATCTGTTATCAGCCATTATCGGTCATGCAGAACTGATCAGCATGGAGCATAAGAGTCCACAATTGCAAAAAGATATTCGACACATCATCGAATCCGGCGAACGGGGTTCTGAAATGGTCGAACAATTATTGCAATTGGGACGCAGCGACCCATCTGATACCAAGGTTCTGAATATCTCTGGGTCTATCAATAAGATGGTGCAACTGGCTCGCGTGCAACTGCCTCCGAATATTGACCTCAGCATTGAAGCAGATAAAAATCTGCCTGAGGTTCGCGTCAATCTTGCTCAAATCGAACAGGTGATGCTGAATCTGGTTTCCAATGCTGTGCATGCCATGCCCGAGCAGCCAGGTAAAATCAGCATTAGACTATCGCGGCACAGGCTTGATGCAGAGACCCGGGGATTGCGTATCGCGGTACGTGATAACGGAGCCGGCATCCAGCCGGAGTTTGTTCAGTCGGTATTTAAACCATTCTGGAGCACACGCAAAGATGCGGGCGGATCAGGGCTGGGTCTGGCTATGGTGCAGCGCATTATACGCTGGCATGGCGGGCAGATTGATGTCGAGTCCATTCCTGATCGCGGTACCGTATTCAATATCTTCCTGCCAGCGTTTTCCGAACAAAGGAAAAAACCAAGAGATGCCAAGCCAACGGCAGAGTTGATGCCGGATGACACTGATATTCAGCCAGAACCGTGGGATGTTCTGCTGGTTGAAGATCAGCCTGATGTGATGAATATCCATAAAATGTTTCTTTCCAGAATGGGTCACCGGGTAAAAACAGCCAGTAACGGTCAAGCCGCATTCAAAATGATTGAGGAAAACCGCGACGGCTTCGATATGGTGTTGACCGATTACATGATGCCAATCATGGATGGTATTGATCTGACCAAAGCTATTCGTCAACACAATGGCGCCCTCCCCGTGACGCTGGTAACAGCCTTCGGTGAAGATGATTCTCTAAACGAAATCAGACACCCGAACACCTATATTATGAGCAAACCACTCTCCTATTCATTACTGAATTCGCATATCCTTTCCTTGCAGCACCAGAATACATCCAGCCTGACAGCACAGGAAATATAAGCACAGGATAACCGTAAGCCGGAACAGGCTGGAAAAGCAAAGCGTCATCAGGCAATGGGAAACAGCGCCAACAATGGCTACACTGCGCGACCCATCACCAAGCTGTTGCAGCAAGAGGAACGCATGAGTCTTTGCAGTGAAATCAATAAACGCCGTACTTTCGGCATTATCTCGCATCCGGATGCCGGAAAAACGACGCTAACTGAAAAGCTGCTGATGTTCGGCGGCGCCATTCAGATGGCCGGCGCTGTCAAGGCGCGCAAAGCAACACGACACGCCACTTCCGACTGGATGAAAATCGAGCAGGAGCGTGGTATTTCAGTTGCATCCTCGGTGATGAAATTTAATTACCGCGATTTCGAAATTAACCTGCTCGACACCCCCGGCCATCAGGATTTCTCGGAAGACACATATCGCGTTCTCACCGCTGTCGATTCGGCCATGATGGTGATTGATTCAGCCAATGGCGTGGAGCCGCAAACTGAAAAGTTGATGGAAGTCTGCCGCATGCGCAATACGCCCATCGTTACCTTCATCAACAAGCTGGATCGTGAGGGTCTTGAACCATTGGATATCCTCGCAGAAATCGAAGAGAAGCTGCAAATTGAGTGCACGCCGATGTCGTGGCCAATTGGCATGGGCAAGGCATTCAAAGGCGTGTATAATCTGTACAAAAAAGAACTCAATCTGTTCTCCGCCGGCGCCAAAACCAATGTTTTTGATACCATTCAAATCAGCGACCTCTCCGACCCCAGGCTTGATGAGCTACTTGGCTCGCAGGCTGATGAGCTGCGTGATGACATTGAATTACTGGAAGGCGCTGCTGATCCCTTCACGCTGGAACATTTTCTGGCCGGTTCGCAAACCCCTGTCTTTTTTGGCTCCGCCATCAATAATTTCGGCGTCAAAGAGCTACTCGATGCGTTTGTCGAACTCTCCCCTGCCCCCGGCACGCGTGACGCGATGCAACGAACAGTTCACCCTGAAGAAACGGAATTTTCCGGTTTCTGTTTCAAGATTCAAGCCAATATGGATCCCATGCACCGCGACCGCATTGCTTTTTTCCGCATTTGCTCCGGCCAGTTCAGCAAGGGCATGACGGTGCGTCATCACCGTCTGGGCAAGGATGTGAAAATACCCAATGCGACCATTTTCATGGCACAGGATCGTAGCCATGTCGATGCAGCTTATGCCGGCGACATCATCGGCATCCACAATCACGGCACCATCAAAATCGGCGATACCTTCACCAGCAAAGAGGTATTGAAATTCACCGGCATCCCGAATTTTGCACCAGAACTATTCCGCCGCGTGCGCTTAAAAGACCCGATGAAACGCAAACAGTTGCACAAAGGACTGGTGCAACTATCGGAAGAAGGAGCAGTTCAGGTATTCAAAACCCTGCTCGGTGGCGATTATATTCTCGGTGCTGTCGGCGTATTGCAATTTGATGTCACAGTGGCTCGACTCAATGCTGAATACAAAGTCGATGCCGATTATGTCGCTACCGATTTTCAGATTGCACGCTGGGTGAGCAGTGAGGATGATAAAAGAATGGCTGAATTTCGTCGCCTGTTCGAATCCAATTTGTCCGAAGATGGCGACGGATTTCTCGCTTATCTCGCACCGAGTGCCTGGAAACTGAATTACACCGAAGAACAGTGGCCGGATATTACGTTCCATAAGACACGCGAGAGTGTTTGATTGATCCGGCTTCGGGCTCCTGCCCTTTGCCTTGACCGCTACGCAAAAACGTGGTTTTGCTTCGCTTACGGACTCATTGCATTCGTCCGCCGCACATGAATGTGCGGGCAGGGTACTGATTAGTAGCTGATGGATTGATTCGGGCCATCCGTGGCCCTCAAGCTTTTATAGTAATAGCACTATAAGTCTGACCGGCGCTATCGGCCAACTACGGCCACTCAGTAAATATCAAAATATGAAAGCCTAGCCCCGCTACTAACCCTTCGCTCTAATGCGCGATACGAGAGCTTGAGCTCTCAGGTTTGATGAAGTGTCAAAGAATCACGCCAGACACCGACCCTGCCGACCTTGTAGCTATTCAGCACCCATGTAACTTCTTAGAAATCCAACGGGCTTTTAGCCTGCTTGATAGTTTGGCTCTGAACCGTATGGGTATAGATCATCGTGGTTTTCAGATTGCTGTGCCCCAGCAACTCCTGAATCGTGCGAATATCATAGTTTGCCTGCAACAGATGGGATGCAAAACTGTGCCTGAGCGTATGAGCAGTCGCCCGTTTCGGAATTTGCGCTTTCTGTACAGCCTTCCTGATCGCTTTCTGGAAATGTGTTTCATGCAGATGATAACGACGGTGTTCATTCGTATCGGCCACGTGTGTGAGCACCCTGGCAGGGAAAAGCCATTGCCAGCCAAAATCCCTGGCAGCAGACTTATATTTTTTCGCCAGTACATCAGGCAGAAATACTCCTGCATAACCGGATTCCAGATCCTCCTGATGCAGCAGCTTCACCGTCTCAATCTGCCCCTTCAAAACGGGAACCAGTGCATTCGGCAGAGGCAGGCTGCGATCTTTCAAGCCTTTACCATCATGCACAGTCAGCATCATCGTATCAAAATTCAAATCCTGTATACGCAGCTTTAGACATTCAAACAGCCGCAGGCCGCAGCCATAGAGCAGTTGAGCCGCCAGATTGTGCGGTTCCGGCAAATGGCGGATCACGCGGTCAATCTCATCACGTGACAACACAACCGGAATATAGGGTTTACGTTTAGCCCGAACCACCCCTTCAACCTGTTCGAACTTTTTCTCCAGCACATGTTTGAATAAAAACAGTAGCGCATTAAATGCCTGATTCTGGGTTGAGGCGGCAACCTTCTTTTCAACGGCCAGTGATGTCAGGAACGCTTTCACATCATCCATATCCAGTAGTTCGGGAGATTTACTAAGCGTAAATGCCTGAAATTTTCTTATCCATGATTGATAAGCCTGCAATGTCTTTTTGGAGTAGTGCCTCACCTTAATAGCTGAGTTCAGCCTGTCATAAACAGACACCCAACTCGCCCCCGTTAATTGTAAATGGCTCTGACCGGGCTTGTCCGATTGAACCTGAAGCGCGGGCTCAGAGTCGGTATTTTCCTGCTTTCGCCCCTGCTTAACGCGAAGCATCTCATGGTATAGTAAAACCGCAGTATAAGCCTGTCGACATGATACTTCGCTCTGATTCTTCGAACTTAATTTTTTATGAAAAGCTGAAAAACTCAGCTTATCCGCTGGAGAGCGATGATACTTATGGCAATAATCCAGATAATAACGAAGCCATTTCCTGTAATGATTACATTCATTACTGGCAATGTTCTTTTGACCCAGAATCACATTATAAGCAAGCAGTAATTCAGGCGACAAAGACAGCATCAGTGCATATCCAGTAATGAATATAATTCCATACAGAATGATATACAGTTAGACAACTGCATAGCAAGCAGATTTTGGTAGCCATTCAATGGACTGCAACATACCATCTTTGGCATGATATACAGAAACTGTAGAATAAATAGTTAGGCGAGAAAAGGAAGTATTTGATTCCATCATGTGGCACTACGTTTATGCGTTAATGAACAAGGAACACGAGATATACATCGGGTACACGCATGACCTGTCGCATAGGATAAAACAGCACAACGAAAACGCTGGTGCGATGGCCACTAAGAACAAAGGGCCGTGGCACATTTTCAGCATCGAGATTTTCAAGTCAGAAAAAGATGCCAGAAAAAGGGAAGGAGAAATCATCAAATCATTCGAAGGTGGCGCTTTTCTTGAAAAAACGTATTGGAGTCGCGCGGCTATTCAAGAGGCCTTGGGGCTAGAGCACACGGATTGGAGTGCATCAATTGTGAATAACCGAAGAAATGAATCTATTGGCTCTGATGATTCTTCGAATTAGAGGCAAGGGTTAAATATGCCGAACAATTCAGATTCTGTTGATGATTGGTTTGAATT
>CAJXNE010000054.1 GCA_913056285.1 uncultured Zetaproteobacteria bacterium
TGGATGGATGTGGAGGCCGATGAGAACGACGTTGGGCAGCAGCCCGCCCCGATTTCTCCCGGTCCATTTGCATTCGGTCAGTGGCTGGGAGCACTGGATCAGGTCAAGGATGGCGGCGCTGTCGCCACGGAGTATCCGGAACATATCAAGCAGCGCCTGCTGTATATTCTGGAGCCCGATGGCGACAGGGATGTGCGGCTGAAATTTATATCGGCGCGTATCTTGAAATCCGGTGGTTATGGTATTTCCCAACCTTACGATGCGGCTAATATCCTCACGTATCCAGCGCCGAAATATGTGTTGGCAGGTGATGAAAAAATACTCCGGGAAGTGGCCACGGATCGTTCCTTGTCGTCATTGCATGGCTATCGTATCAAGGGCTATGATGGTCTGAAAATTCTCAAACGGGCGTTGAATACGGGCCGTTGCCATTGGCGTAGCAAGGATGCCAAAGCGCTGAAACGGACAGACAAGCGTAGCGGTGAATGGGGTTGGCAGCTGAACAGTCTGGGTGATCAGCATCTGACATTACAAATGCCGGACGATGAAATAATCGTGCCGACATCGCCGCCGTGGTATATTGATATAGAGCATGCGTTATGCGGCCCGGTAGAAAGCGGTCAGCCCGCTGATGTGGCCGAAATCCTGCTCAATATTCCTCCGGTTGAACTGGATTGTTCCGATGCAGTGATTGATGCTGTGAAAAGACAGTTACCCGACCATGTGCCCGCTCCGGTTCATCTCCGCCACGATCATCGGCAAGTACAACCGGTGCCGCTGATACGACTTAAGTCGGTGCAGATGTCACGGCGATGGGGATATCGAACAACTGATCACTGTCATGTGGTGGAACTGATGTTCGATTATGACGGCAGGATTACCCCCTATGCGGAGCTGGCTGAAGCACTGCGCGTGATTCGCGGCGATAAGGTGATTGATTATGCGCGCGACAGCTCAGCTGAGTTCGAGGCGCGCAGGGCGCTCGAAGTTGCCGGCCTGTTTCCGGCACGGGAAGATACGGTGTTCGGCCAGGCCGAGTTTCCGGAAAATGCATTTGTACTGGCGCGGGACGATAACTGGCCGGAATGGATGCTGTATGAAATCCCCGAATTGAAAGAACAGGGTTTCAGTGTTGAGGTCAGCGATGATTTCGAATTCAGGGTTGAGCATGCCGCTTCGTGGGAACTGAATCTGGAGCAGGGGGATGCAGGCATTGCCAGCAGCCTGATGGGGCAGGCCAGCTTTATGGTGATGCTCGATGGCGGCGAAGAAGTTGACTTGATTGATGCGCTGGCCCGCTGGGTGGGTGGCAAGCCGGAATTGCTCAAAGCGGACTCGTTGGCACAGATGAAAGAGAAAGCGCATATTCCCTTGCCTCTGCCGGATGGGCGTTTGCTGCCTGCACCGGGTGAGATGGTGGCCAATATCCTGCATTTTATGATGGATGTGTTCGCTGGCGGAAAAGCGGTAGATGCGCAGCTTTCAGCACCTCAGATGCTGGCGCTGGAAAAGAGCATGGCGGAATCGGCCGCACCGGTGCGCATCAACAGCAGCGTCTGGCTCAAACAGATGCAGCAACTGGTGGATATTGGCAATGTGCCGGAATGTGCTCCACCCGAAAAATTACATGCCGAGTTGCGTGATTATCAGCGTGAGGGGTTAAGCTGGATGCAATTTCTGTGTCAGATGAATCTGGCCGGTATTCTGGCCGATGATATGGGGCTGGGGAAAACCGTGCAGGCGCTGGCGCATATCCTGACCGAGAGAGAACAGGGACGATTGACCCATCCGGCTCTGGTGCTGGCGCCGACCAGCCTGATGCATAACTGGCGGCGCGAGGCTGAGAAATTTACGCCGGATCTGTCCGTGCTGGTGTTGCACGGACCCCAACGGCGTCAGTATTTTGATACACTGGCCGATTATGATCTGGTGCTGACCACGTATCCGTTGCTGGCGCGCGATTTTGAAACGCTCGAAGCGCAGAACTGGCATATGCTGATTCTCGATGAGGCGCAATATATCAAAAACCCGAGAGCCAAGGTGTCACAACTGGTGCGCCGTTTGAACGCGCAACACAAGCTGTGCATGACCGGCACGCCGATGGAAAATCATCTGGGCGAATTATGGGCGCAGTTCGATTTTCTGATGCCGGGTTATTTGCATGACATACGCGGCTTCACAAAATTATTTCGCAAACCGATTGAAATTGAGGGTGATGCTGCACGTCAGGATGCACTGAATGTGCGCCTGCGTCCGTTTATGCTGCGCCGCGCCAAGGAAGATGTGGCGCTGGAACTGCCGCCGAAAACCGAAATGATTCGCAGTGTCGAAATCGAAGGCGCGCAGCGGCAATTGTATGAAAGCGTGCGACTGGCCATGCAGAAACGGGTGCGCGATGCGGTGGCGACGATGGGTTCGGGGCAGAGTCAGATTGTGGTGCTCGATGCCTTGCTGAAAATGCGGCAGGTATGCTGCGATCCACGTCTGGTGCATGGATTGCAGGGTGAGCCGCCGGCATCGGCCAAGTTGGACATGTTGATGGAAATGCTGCCCGAAATGATGGCGGAAGGCAGAAGGGTACTGCTGTTTTCCCAGTTTACCTCCATGTTGCGATTGATAGAAAACGAGGTCAGCCGGCTGGGCATCGCCTATGTCAAATTAACCGGTAAAACAAGAGATCGGCAGACGCCGATTGAGTCGTTTCAGAATGAAGAAGTTCCGTTATTTTTAATCAGCCTCAAGGCTGGCGGCGTCGGGCTGAATCTGACTGCGGCGGACACGGTGATTCATTTCGATCCATGGTGGAATCCGGCGGCTGAAACACAGGCCACGGATCGCGCCCATCGCATCGGTCAGGATAAGGCGGTGTTCGTGTATAAGCTGATTACCGAGGGGACGGTGGAAGAGAAAATTCTGGAGTTGCAAGAGCGCAAGCGTGTACTGGCCAATGCGATTCATCAAAAGGGTGCCGGCAAAAAAGCACTGTGGTCGAAAGAGGAGCTTGATAACCTGTTTACTCCATTGGCCTGACAATAAATTGACCGCAAGCTTTTGGACGGCAGGTTATGCTCATGCCCCATTTAGTTTTGATTGACGGACCCAATTATGTATTTCGCGCTTTTCATGCGGTGAAGCACAACCTTACCAATTCAAAGGGTGAACCGACCAATGCTGTCTTTGGTTATGTGCAGATGCTGCGCAGTATTCTCAAAGACCTGAGCCCGACCCATGTGGCCGTTGCGTTCGACCCCAAAGGGGGCACGTTTCGCAATCAGATGTACGCCGATTACAAGGCGCACAGGCCACCGATGCCGGAAGATCTGGCGGCGCAATGGCCTGCCGTGTTTGATCTTACTGATGCATTCAAACTCAATCGCATTTGCATCGAGAACTATGAAGCGGATGATGTGATCGCCACGCTGGCCAGGCAGGCCGAGTCCAAAGGTTGGGATGTGACCATCGTTTCAACCGACAAGGATTTGATGCAGTTGATCAGCGATAAGGTGTGGATGCTCGATACCATGCGCAAAAAAGATTACGGCGCCGATGAGGTGAAAGAAAAATGGGGCGTGGGGCCGGAACGCATTCACGATCTGCTGGCGCTGGCCGGTGATTCGGCGGACAACATTCCCGGCGTACCCGGTATTGGCCCGAAAACAGCCGTGTTGTTGCTGGAGGCTTATGGCGATCTGGAAGGGGTGCTGGCTCGGGCCTCTGAAGTAAAGCAGACCAAACGGCGCGAGAATCTGATCGAATTTGCTGAAAATGCCCGCCTGTCTTATCGACTAGTGGCATTGGATGATCAGGTCGATGTGTGTGTGGACATTGAAGATCTGGCGGTTCAAAAGCCGGATCGGAAGAAACTGGCCGAACTCTTTGCGCGTCTGGAATTCCGGCGTCTGTTGGCGGAATTCAGTGATGCGGACACCAACATGGAGCCGGTCACTGGAGCAGTTGCCGAATCGCTGCTCCCAAAAGAAGATCAGATACAGCCAGGTGAAATACCCGCACCACCAGCAACTGCGCGAGTAGATAAGCTGGTGGATGATGATTTATCATTTCAGGCATTGCTGGATGCGCTCAATCAGGCCGAACTGATCGCGCTGGATACAGAAACCACGTCACTGGCAACCCATAGCGCAGCCATTGTAGGGCTGTCGTTTTCTGTCAAAGCGGGTGTTGGTTATTATGTGCCTGTCGGCCATCGCGCTTCTGATTTGCTTACGCCAGCACCCAAACAGCTGCCACTACAGCAGGTACTCGATGCGCTGCGCCCGATTCTGGAAGATGCCAGCAAAGCCAAATGTGGCCATAACCTGAAATACGACATGCAGGTATTGCGGCGCGCCGGTATCGAACTACGCGGCATTGCCGCAGATTCCATGCTGCTGGCCTATTGCCTGTATCCGGCCAAATATCCACCCAGGATGGATAGCGTGGCCGAGGATTATTTGGCTCACCATTGTATCAGTTATGAGGAAGTGGCGGGCAAAGGAGCCAAACAGATTTGTTTTGATCAGGTGCCGCTTGAAACTGCGCTGCCTTATGCCTCGGAGGATGCCGAAGTTGCACTAAGGCTGACGCGTTTGCTGAGCGAGAAACTGGCAGCGGAACAACGCCTCCGGCGTCATGATGAGATTGAACTGCCACTGGCCACTGTGCTGGCGGATATGGAGTGGAAAGGGGCGCATATTGATGCTGCCAAACTGGGTGAACTTTCAACCCGTTTTGGTGAGCGCATTATGGAGCTGGAAGCCGAGATTCATGCCGCTGCCGGTGAATCCTTTAATATTCGCTCACCCAAACAGTTGGGTGTATTGCTGTTTGAAACACTCGAAATCCCCGGCGGCAAAAAAACCAAATCGGGTCAGTGGGCAACCGGACAGGAAGTACTGGAAACACTGGCTGAAGCGCATGATGTGCCGCGCCTGATTCTGGAGGTGCGCCAGTTAGCCAAACTCAAATCAACCTACACAGATGCGCTGCCAAAGCTGATTCATCCTCAAACAGGACGCGTCCATACCTCGTTTAATCAGGCCATTACCACAACCGGCCGGCTGTCATCGTCCGAACCGAATTTGCAGAATATTCCGATTCGCAGCCTCGAGGGTCGAGAAATTCGCAAGGCATTCACCGCCGAGTCGGGCAATGTGCTGATTGCCGCCGATTATTCCCAGATTGAACTGCGCCTGATGGCACATTTCTCCGGCGATGCCGTGCTATCTCAAGCTTTTTCAGATGGTGCGGATATTCACGCGGCGACTGCCGCTGCCGTGAATGATATCGCCCTGACCGATGTGAGTGGCGAAATGCGGCGTCGCGCCAAGATTATCAACTTTGGTATTTTATACGGCATGAGCGCTTTCGGGCTGTCCAAACAGCTTGGCGTTTCCCGCAGCGAAGCCAAAGATTTTATTGAAGCCTACTTTGCCCGTTATCCTGCTGTGCGTGGCTTTATGGATGACACACTGGCTCAGGCGAAAGTGGACGGGTTTGTCGAAACGCTGTTGGGGCATCGTGTTTATGTGCCGGAAATCAATAGCACGAACGGTATGCGCCGCGCCTACGCCGAACGCACTGCCATTAATGCGCCCTTGCAGGGTTCGGCAGCCGATATTATCAAAGTCGCCATGATCCGCTTGCACCAGCGACTTCAACAGGAAGCTCCCGAGGCTTCTATCATCCTGCAGGTACATGATGAACTGATTGTCGAAGTACGGGAAACTCAGGTGCAGCAGGTTTCTGCAATCATGCAGGAAACCATGGAACATGCGGTGCAATTGAACGTGCCGCTGATCGTGGATATAGGTATCGGCGATAACTGGTTTGAGGCGCACAAGCTGTAGCATCTCCCTAACCCGACATAGCTGGAACCAAAAACCTTAAGCCACGACACACGAATGAACTTCTTGTTTTATCTTTATTCTTCGTGCCTTTGTGTCTTCGTGGTAAAATATCTCGTGACTGTTGCATTAGATGTTATTGGTAAGAGACTAACTGCGCTTATAACAGTGGCGCAATCACCAGTGACACGATCGCCATTACATTGATCAGGATATTCATGGCAGGGCCGGAGGTATCCTTGAACGGATCGCCAACCGTATCGCCTACGACGGCAGCCTTGTGCACATCCGAACCCTTGCCACCAAAATTGCCCTTCTCGACATGCTTCTTGGCATTATCCCATGCGCCGCCGGCATTGGCCATCATCAGCGCCATCAATACACAGCAGATCAGCGCACCAGCTAGCATGCCGCCAAGCGCCTGCGCACCCAGACCAAAACCGACCACAACCGGCGCAGCCATCGCCAGCACACCCGGTAATACCATCTTTTTCAGCGCAGCCGTCGTGGCAATTTCCACGCACCTTGCGTGGTCGGGTTCTGCCTTCCCCTCCATCAGGTCCGGTATTTCACGAAACTGGCGCCGAATCTCCTTGATCATTTCAAAAGCAGCATCACCAACTGCAGTCATGGTCAGTGCCGCAACCAGAAACGGAAAAATACCGCCGATAAACATGCCAATCAGTACCAGCGGTTCATTCAGGCTGAGTGAGAAACCCGCGTGATGTAGTGAAACGGTCTGCACAAAAGCAGAGATAATCGCCAGCGCAGCCAGCGCTGCTGCGCCAATCGCAAAGCCCTTGCCGATCGCAGCTGTTGTATTGCCCAACTCATCGAGTGAATCGGTGATTTCTCGCGTCTGTTCTTCCATGCCTGCCATCTCGGCGATGCCGCCGGCATTGTCAGCCACCGGACCATATGCATCGATCGCCATGGTGATACCGACAGTGGCCAGCATGCCGACTGCAGCAATGCCGACGCCATAGATTCCGGCCAGTGTTGTAGAGACATAAATGATTGCGGCAATGGTCAGAATCGGCACCACCACTGACTCCATACCAATCGCCAGACCTGAAATCATCACCGTAGCAGGGCCGGTTTCGCCCGCTTCCGCGATATCGCGCACCGGCTTGCCTCCCGTGTAATATTCAGTGACCACACCGATGATGATTCCGCCGATTGCACCGGCAATCATCGCCCCCCAGACCGCAGCCGCCACATGCACAGCAGCGACCAGAAAATAGGCGGCAATGATGAAGATAATCGACGCGCCCATCGTACCGATGCGCAGTGCCAGTGCAGGCTCTTTCTCAGCCGATACCTTGACCAGAACTATACCGAGCAGAGAGCAGATCAGGCCAAGCGAGGCCAGTGCCAGTGGTAAAAACATCATTGACTGCTGTGCGCCGAGCGGGGCCAATGCATCGGCGGTCATTGTTGAAGCCATCGCAATCGTGGCAATAATCGCACCGCAATAGGATTCAAAGATATCCGAGCCCATGCCCGCCACATCGCCGACATTATCGCCGACATTATCGGCGATCACACCCGGATTACGCGGATCATCCTCGGGAATCCCTGCCTCCACCTTGCCGACCAGATCGGCACCCACATCAGCACTCTTGGTAAAGATGCCGCCGCCAACACGTGAAAAGAGCGCAACTGACGACGCGCCCATACCGAATCCGTGGATGGCATGCGCCGTTTCCGGATCACCGCCGAAAAAGAGGTAGAGTGTGCCTAACCCCAACAGACCGAGCGAGGCCACCGTCAGCCCCATAATCGAGCCACCATAGAAAGAGATACGCAGGGCTGTAGCCGCCCCTTCATCCTGCGCTGCCGTGGCGGTTCGCACATTGGCCTTGGTGGCCGAAAACATGCCGAAATAGCCGGCAATCGCTGAGCTGACCGATCCGACCAGAAACGCAATCGTGGTATGCAGGCCGAGCGAGAATGCCAGCAGCAGCGCCACGACCACGACAAACCCGGCCAGAATCGAATATTCCCGTTTCAGAAATACCATGGCACCGAGATGGATCGCTTCCCCGATCTCGAGCACCTTGCCGCTGCCGGCCGGATATCCTTTCACCACCTGATAGAGCATAAAAGCGATCGATAGCCCGATCAGGCCAAACAGTGGCGGTATCATCTGTTCCTGCATTATCTCTCTCCCTCATCCGAAATAATTAAAAAAAGCGGTTGATTACTCAACCGCTTTTCTGAAGCGGTATCAAACACCCGTCAAGCCTTGGCTTGAAAATGAGCAATCGAATCGACGATCTCTTTTTTGGCAGCTTCCGCATCGCCCCAGCCGTTGGTCTTGACCCATTTATTCGGTTCCAGATCCTTGTAGTGCTC
Source organism: uncultured Zetaproteobacteria bacterium (assembly GCA_913056285.1). GTDB lineage: Bacteria > Pseudomonadota > Zetaproteobacteria > Mariprofundales > Mariprofundaceae > Mariprofundus. The sequence goes on from CAJXNE010000054.1 coordinate 8,202, forward strand.
AAAGAAATGGGAAATCTGCTCAAGCAAGAAGTCCGATACATCCTCTGGCCCATTTACATCATCGAATGAGGGTTTAAGCTTGGTCGACGGCACGGCCAGCACCTTGGCATCCATGCCCGCTTCATCCTCCATGTGCAGCATTGCAATCGGACGACAATTCACCACACAGCCTGTAATCAGTGAAAACTTGGAGATTACCAGCACATCGACCGGATCGCCGTCATCGGACAATGTGTTGGGTACAAACCCGTAGTTGCACGGATAGTGCATGGAGGTATGCATAAACCGATCAACAAAGAATGCGCGCGAATCCTTATCCAGTTCATATTTGACCGGATCGGCATGCTGCGGCACCTCGATAATCACATTGATATCTTCCGGCGCGTTATTGCCAGCTGGAATTTTAGTAATGTCCATATTTTTCTCCCTTGTTTATCAGGGGCAAATTATTCACCATCAGAGCGCCGAAGTATACGAAGGAAGCGCCTTGTTCACGTATATTTCTAATCAGGGCGCAGGTCCCCAGTGATCCAGAGCGATTTCATAAATCATTACAGGCTTGTCTTTGCCTTTCACTTTCACATGTTCGAGCGGGTTGATATGGATCTGTTCGAAGCTGCCCTGCGGCAATGAAATCGAGAATGTCCCACCGTCACCTTCGCTCAGAGAGGGTTTGATCTTTTCATAAGTGAATTCCGTGATGATGAGGTAATCATGATAATTACGCGTTAGCGCTTCCACCCGGGCGCCCAGATTCACAGTGTCGCCAATAATGGTGTAATCCATCTTCTTGCCTTCACAACCAATATTGCCGACCACCACATCGCCGGAGTTCAACCCCACGCCGATATTCAGTGGTTCCAGATCCCTGCTGATCCAGTCAGCCTTCATTTCAACAATCTTGTTCATCATGCCCAGACAGCAGCAAAATGCCAGTATAGCATGATCCTTTTGCGGTACCGGTGCACCCCAAAAAGCCATAATTTCATCGCCAACGAATTTATCCAGCGTACCATCCCATGCGAAAATCACATCTGTCATTTCAGACAGGAACTCATTCAATGATGAAATGACTTCATGTGGTGTTCTGGATTCACAAAAAGTGGTGAAGCTGCGTACATCGGAAAACATCACCGTCACTTCCATACTCTTGCCGCCAAGCAGTGCCAGTTCCGGGTGCTCAAGCAATTGATCTACCACCTTCTTGGTCGTATAGGATGAAAACATATGGCGAATTTTCCGTGCTTTGAGTTCCTCGGTAAAAAAACGATAGGCCATCATGCTGCTGTATAGCAGTAAAATAGTGAGTCCCGGAACCATCAAATCAACCCACAGGCGTTGATAGACAAACAGATATTGCGTACCCGCTACGTACAGGGACAGCAGCATCAGCGACCAGAATGCACCCACCCATGCCTGTGTGGCAGGCAAGATGAATACCAGAAACAGTGCGGCAACAATGATGAAACTGGCAGATAAAGCCTTGACCAGTTCTGCTCGCACCATGAAATTATTATGGAGAATATTTTCGACTACGGCTGCCTGTTTCTCAATGCCAGACACGCGGGAGTATGGCGTTACATGGATATCGGTGGTGCCCAGCGCTGTCATCCCGAGCATGGCGATTTTGCCCTTCAAGGCATCTGTCTTTCCCTGCAGAATATCCAGCGCCGAAACGGTTTGAAATGTTCGGGCCGGGCCGGGGAAATTAATCAGCACGCGTCCGGTTGCATCGGTCGGGATCACCTCATTCCCCAAGGTCACCGCACTGCCTGCCAGCAATTGCATTTGCTGCTTATCCAGGCCCATATATTCGCGGGCTATTTCCATCCCGAAAGAGGGCAGATACAAGATGTCATCATCCTTACCCATTTTGACATACAATGGTTCCTTCCGAATAGCGCCATCCTGATCATAGTAAGTAAATACCTCGCCGAGACTGGCAACACCATCGAGAATGTCGTCCACCGGCAGCAGGGCGCGCTTGGCCAGAATGGGAAGCTGATAACTTTCCTCTTTTACCCGCATAAAGGAAAAATCGAACAGCGCATCAGGTAATTCTTCCGCAGCCTGTGTGCCAGGATCTACAATCAGGGCGAGCGCCAACACGGCATGGCCATAATCCATCAACACTTGTCCGAGATGTTTATCGGGCGAACCGGGATCCATGCTTGCGATCATGCCTTTCAGATCATCATCCAACACATTTTTTTTCGCCAGTTCGTTTTGAACCTGCTTCATAGAACGATTCAGAGGTGAGATTTCAGGTTCACTGAAAATCACATCCACGCCGATAACTGCGGGTTTCTGATCGGCCATTTTCTGCAATAAATCAGCCAATATCGCACGCGGCCATGGCCAGCGCCCAATCGCTTTCAGGCTTTTCTCATCAATGCCGACCACCACAATTTCATCACCCGGATTCCGCTCGCCACGCATTAGAAAACGGAAATCGTAGGTTTTACTTTCCAGAAACTGGACGATTAACGGCGGCTTGAAAACAACATAGCAGGCAGGCGCGACGATCAGTAGTGCAATCAGCCAATATATCCCGTGTGATTTTCTAGTTGAAATCTGCTTCCTCCTTTTTTCCAGTCAGAGTTGTGCTTCCAAGTTCCTGGCAAGAAGGCACAGTACTGATGCCCCAAGCACTAAGAGCATTTTCTGCTATTGCTTGATAGCTATACTAATGGATCTTCCGGGATCTTCAGTCAAAAATACATTGCCATTTTGAGATGCGAATCCAGAAAAAGTTGCGCCCGTCGAATCTGTTAATGCAATAGCGCCATTAGCTCCTGCAGTTAAAGTGGTAGCTGGATCAATTAGAAACTGGCAGTTAGATTGAACAGGAGGAGTGCCAACTCCGCACACCAAGCCATTATCAATCACACTGCCATGAGTCTGATTCAGCAAACCATTCGCATCGGTGCTCTCCACCCCCACTTCCCCGCGCATTGCAAACAGGGGGACTGTCTCGGATGGTG
>CAJXNE010000055.1 GCA_913056285.1 uncultured Zetaproteobacteria bacterium
GGGCGTCCAGCCACCTTGAGTGCCGCATTGATGCCGGCCAGCATCCCCTGCCCTGCCGCTTCCTCATAGCCGGTTGTACCATTGATCTGGCCGGCGAAGGCAACGATTACGTCGGCAAGGGCTTATCGGGCGGACGCATCGCCATTTATCCGCCTAAAACATCCAATATCGTGGCAGAAGATAATATTATTGTCGGTAATACCGCGCTGTTTGGCGCCACCGGCGGAGAATGCTATTTCCGCGGTGTAGGCGGCGAGCGCTTTGCCGTGCGCAACTCCGGTGCCGTAGCTGTCGTGGAAGGCGTTGGTGATCATGGTTGTGAATATATGACCGGCGGTACGGTTATCGTGCTCGGTGATACAGGGCGCAACTTCGCTGCCGGCATGTCTGGCGGTATCGCTTATGTGCTGGATAAGGATGGTACCTTCGAGAGCCGTTGCAATATGGCGCAGGTCGCGCTGGAAGCCATTGCTTCTGAAGCCGATGCGCTGGAAGAGCTGGATCATCAAGGGCCTGATCTGGAAACGCATGGCCGTGTCGATATCAAACATTCGTTATCACAGAATGACCAGCAGATTGTGCGCACGCTGATCGGGCGGCATGTGCATTATACCAACTCCGGCGTTGGCAAACATATTCTCGAGAACTGGAATGAATTTGTGGGTCAGTTTGTGAAAATCATACCTGTCGATTATCGCCGTGCCATGGCCGAAGTCGAAGCAGAACAGACCGCCGCTGCAGCAGCAAAGGAGACAGCAAATGGGTAAGCCAACCGGATTCAAGGAATTTGAGCGCGAAAACCTGAGTTATGCGCCGGTCGCCGACCGTGTCCTGCATTACAAGGAATTCTACAAACTGCCGGAAGATATGGCCACGCAGGGTGCACGCTGCATGGATTGCGGCATTCCGTTTTGCCACAACGGTTGTCCAATCAACAATATTATTCCGGAATGGAATGATGCGGTCTATCGCGACAAATGGCATGAGGCGTTGGTTATTCTGCATTCAACCAATAACTTCCCGGAATTCACCGGTCGCATCTGCCCCGCTCCATGCGAGGAAGCCTGTACGGTCAACCTGATCGGCGATGCCGTCTCGATTAAAAATATCGAACTCTCCATTGTCGAAAAAGGCTGGGAGAATGGTTGGATTACACCGCAAATTGCAGAAGTGAAAAGCGGAAAACGCGTTGCAGTTGTCGGTTCCGGCCCTGCCGGCATGGCTGCAGCCCAACAGTTAGCCCGTGCCGGTCATGATGTGGTGGTGTTCGAAAAGAACAACCGCATCGGCGGCCTGATGCGTTACGGCATCCCGAACTTTAAGTTTGACAAGTCCGTGATTGATCGCCGCATGTCCCAGATGCGCGCTGAAGGTGTGGAATTCCGGGTCAATTCTCATATCGGCGGCAATGTGCCGGCCAAAGATCTGCTCAATGATTTCGATGCTGTAGTGCTCTCAGGCGGTTCCGAAAAACCGCGCGATCTGCCGGTGCCGGGCCGAGAGCTCAACGGCATTCATTTCGCCGTAGATTTTCTCACCAAAAACACCCGCCGCGTACTCGGCGATGATATACCTGACGATGAATTTATTTCGGCTACCGGAAAACACGTTGTGGTTATCGGCGGTGGCGATACCGGATCGGACTGTATCGGCACATCCAACCGTCATGGCGCAGCATCGATTACGCAGCTGGAAATCATGCCCAAACCGATCGATGAACCCGATAAACTGACCACCTGGCCGAACTGGCCCATGAAGCTGCGCACCTCCACTTCGCAGGAAGAGGGTTGCGATCGTGACTGGGAGGTATCCACCAAACGGTTTATTGGCGATGATGATGGCAATGTAAGCGCTATCGAATGCGTACGCGTAGAGTGGAAACAGGAAAACGGCCAGTGGAAACTCAACGAAATCAAAGGCTCTGAATTTGAACTGCCAGCCCAGTTAATCACGCTGGCTATGGGCTTTGTGCATCCGGTGCATGAAGGCATGATTGAAGAACTGGGTGTGGAAAAGGACGGACGCGGCAATGTCGCTGCCAACGATCAGGATTACACCACGAGCATCGACAAAGTATTCACCGCCGGCGATATGCGTCGTGGTCAATCTCTCGTCGTCTGGGCCATCCGCGAAGGCCGCCAGTGCGCCCGAGCTGTCGATGAATATCTGATGGGAACAACCACCCTGCCCCGCTAAACGTAGGGCAGGATTTCGCTGAACAAAGGGTCGCGCAAGTGACCCTTTGTTATTTCAGGCAACCAAACAATCGTCTTATACAAGGTGTATGTCCCATAAATATGGGACACGCACATTGATTTCCCTGTTGAATTGAGCGTATAATCAATCTCAGAACAGGAGATATGCTATGGATAGTCTGTTCACGATTGCTGCAATCACGGTGATTGTGCTGGTGGTGTTTGATTACACCAATGGCTTTCACGATGCCTCCAATGTGATTGCTACTGTGATTGCATCACGCGCCATGACACCGGTTCAAGCGGTATGTGTCGTTGGCTTCTTTGAGTTTCTCGGGCCATTGCTCGGCGGCACGGCAGTCGCTGATACCATCGGCAGCTTTGTCGACATTTCCGATTTTCAGGCCATGCCGGCCATGATTATCATCCTGTGTGGCGTGATTGCCGCTGTAGCCTGGAATATCATCACCTGGCGGTTGGGCATACCCTCTTCATCCTCGCATGCGCTGGTTGGCGGTTTGGTCGGCTCAGTCATGATAGCCGCTGGCGGCGAACATATTGTCTGGGGGCTGGATGAATTAAGTCACGGCCATGTAATCGGCGTTTTCAAGGTATTGATGGCTTTACTGATTAGTCCGATTATCGGTTTCTGGGCTGGCTTTCTGATGCATCGCTGGATGGGTATATTGCTGCGCGGAGCAAGGCCGCAAATCAATCGCAAATTACGCCGCAGCCAGTTTCTGACGACAGCAGCGCTGGCCTTCGCCCACGGCGCCAACGATGCTCAAAAAAGTATGGGCGTGATTACTTTGATTCTCTTGCTCGGTGGTTTTATTCCCGAGTTCATAGTGCCATTCTGGGTGATTGTTGTCTGTGCTTCGGCAATCGCGCTGGGCATCATGTCCGGCGGCTGGCGTATTGTGCGTACGGTCGGCTTCGGGATTTATAAAATCCGCCCCTTGCACGCCGTAAACGCTCAAATTACTGCCGGAGCCGTCATTTTTTCCGCCGCCTTGCTGGGCGGGCCGGTTTCAACCACCCACGTGGTCAGTTCATCCATTATGGGCATTGGTGCATCGGAGCGCCCGCGCGCCGTCCGGTGGGCCAAGGCGGCGGATATTATCAGCACCTGGATTTTCACCATCCCCGGTTCGGCTTGCATTGCCGCTATGACATATCTTGTGATCGGACAATGGTTTGTGCCCGTTGGTTTGTAGGAGGTTATCATGAATACATCACTACCCCGTAGTTTCAAAAGCCTGCTTGATCATGTGATCCCGCCCATGCCGGATTTCTTTTCACTGATCAACGAGCAGTGCGTCCTGTGCGTACAAACCATGTCGGCATTTGTCACTTATATGGAGAGCGGTGATGCCGACAAGGCGAGGCTGGTCCGGCAGCTGGAAAAGCACGGGGACGAACTGAAGCGCCGTAACAGTAAAATTCTCAACCGCGCTTTCACCACACCGATGGATCGCGAAGATATTTATGATGCCATTATGAGCATTGACGATATTATCAATTACGCCAAAACCACAGTGCGCGAACTGGAGGTGCTGGAACTCAAGCCCGACCCATGCATGCTGGAGATGGCGATTGAACTTCGCGATGGCGCAGAAGCCCTGCAACGAGGTTTTGCCATGCTGAGCAAAAACCCTGCTCACGCCGAGGATGATGCCCTGGCAGCACGCAAAGCCGAACAACGTGTGGAACGAGTATACAGGCAAGCCATTGCCAAACTGTTTCACCCCGATGCCATGCTGCAAAAAATCCCTGGCGATGACGGCGGTTCAGAACACCAGCAACTGGCATTGGTGATGGTAGATATTTTCAAACACAGGGAAATTTACCGGCATATGTCCAATGGTGCCGATCATCTGGCTCATACTGCGGACAAACTCAACGATATTATCGTTAAAATTTCCTGACCGACTCAAATCAGGCTTGGACTTCAAGCCTGAAATAATCATGCTTGCACGTATGGGCCGCGACTCGATTTATACTTCGGATATTCACAACAATGGGTTCGTCTTTGACGACAAGGTAGCGCACGTTTTTGCCGATATGATCAACCGTTCTGTGCCCGGCTACGGACAAACGTTGCAGATGGTGGAATTGCTGGCCCATGAATATGCGCAAGCCAACACGAGTCTGTATGATCTCGGCTGCTCGCTTGGTGCAGCTACCATGGCTTTAAGTCGCGGCGCTGCTGGCAAGGGCTGCCATATCATCGGGGTGGACAACTCCCCTGCCATGGTTGAACGCTGCAAGGAAATGCTGAAAGATGAGTCTGTAGAGATTCTTTGTCAGGATATCCTTGATGCTGACATTCAAGATGCATCGGTGGTCGTTTTGAATTTCGTACTGCAATTCATTGCCAAAGAACAAGGGCCTGTGCTGCTTGCCAAAATTTATCAGAGTCTCAAGCCCGGCGGCATATTGATTCTGTCCGAAAAGTGTGCCTTCAAAAATAACGATGAAAATCAACGCCAAATCGAACTGCACGAGGCATTCAAGCGCGCACAGGGCTATTCGGAAATGGAAATCAGCCGTAAACGCTCCGCTCTGGAAAACGTACTGATTCCCGAAACCATGGATACGCACCATGCCCGTTTGCAGCAGGCCGGATTCTCCGCCTCCCATACATGGTTCCAGTGTTTTAATTTCGCCTCCATGATTGCCATAAAATGAGAGCCTATCAGGAGAACGAAGCAGCAAAATTGAAGTACTGTCTGTCCTGTTCGCCACTGTCTGCGTTTGCTGATCAGTTTTCAGATATCAATGCGCAGGGCTGGGCAAACATAGTGAAGCATGGTGATTTAAGTCGATGGCAACGCGGCTTTGGAGCATTGCCCCATGTCATCCCATCTGAAATCCATTTGGATGCCTCAGCGATTAAAATCGGAGCCTCTGCCGACACATCCATACCCGCAGCCATGATCGAATCCGCATTAAAGCAAATGCACCCATGGCGCAAAGGTCCGTTTGAGTTTTTCGGCATCCATATCGATACCGAATGGCGCTCGGATTGGAAGTGGGATCGACTCAAAGATGCGATCACTCCACTAACAGGACGCACTGTTCTGGATGTCGGTTGCGGTTCTGGCTATCACCTCTGGCGCATGTTGGGCGAAGGGGCCAAACTGGCGCTGGGTATTGACCCCACAGCGCTATTCTCGATGCAGTTCGCAGCCATAAAACGCTATCATCCCGATGCGCCGGCATTTATTCTGCCGGTCGGGATTGAAGCCATGCCATCCGGTATGGATTGCTTTGATAGCGTATTTTCGATGGGCATTCTCTATCATCGTCGATCCCCGATTGATCATCTGCTGGAGTTGAAATCGCTGTTAAACAACGGCGGTGAACTGGTGCTGGATACACTGGTCACCGAAGGCGACGAACAACATTGCCTGATGCCGCACTGCCGTTATGCCAAGATGCGTAATATCTGGTTTATCCCGAGTGTGGCGATGTTAAAGCTCTGGTTAAAACGCGCCGGTTTTAAAAATATCAGGGTTGTCGATGTCAGTCCTACCGGCACAGATGAACAACGCAGTACCGCATGGATGACGTTCGAATCGCTCGCCGATTTTCTCGACCCGGATGATGCCGGCCGAACCATCGAAGGCTATCCCGCCCCGGTCCGCGCCATTCTCACTGCACAACGTTAAGGCAGTACAGATACCTTTTCCATCACATCGCCCTGCTTGATCTGATCGACGATATCCATGCCTTCAATCACCTGACCGAAAATCGTGTATTGCCCGTCCAGATGCGGTTGCGGGCCAAAGCAGATATAAAACTGACTACCGGCTGAATCCGGGCTGGCTGAACGCGCCATGGCGACTGTGCCGCGCACATGTTTACGATCATTGAATTCGGCTTTGACTTTATAACCGGGGCCGCCTCTTCCCGTGCCGTCCGGATCGCCGCCCTGTGCCATAAATCCGGCAATGACACGGTGAAATGTTAAACCATCATAATAGCCTTTACCGGCCAGCGCCTTGAAATTGGCCACGGTATTCGGTGCGCTGTCCGGATACAGTTCAATCAGCACCTCGCCATGCTCCGTTTCAATTTTGATGTGATTTCCCTCAGGAATATCTTTATCTCCCGCCTGCGGCGCTTTGGTAAACAAACCCATTGATTGCTCCTTTGTTGTCTCATGGCCCGGGCTGAAAATGTTGACCACGATCAACACCAGAAAAGCCACGGCCATGATTTTGTAATTCCGGCGTTTTATCTTGTCCGGATCATCGTTCATAAAAACTGTTTCTGGGCAGACGGCATAATTTTAGCCGGATGCAATACCATATGCCGCATGCCGCCCTTTAATACACCCGTTCCCAGCAATATATCGTCACCAAAAACTGCCACACCGCTTTCCTGCACGCCGGTTTCGGTGTGCTTTAACTGAATGCGCTGACCCTGCAAAAATCGCTTGATGTCGTCACCGTTTAAGCGCTGATGTGCAAATTCGCGCAACCATTGCGACAAGGGTAACAGACAGGCTTCTTTCTGATCAGCCAGTAGCTCCGGCGTGACCATCATTTCCTCCGGCCAGCCACCGGTGGATAACCTGCGCAAGCTGGTAACACAACCACCCATGCCGAGGCTTGCCCCTATATCCCGGGCCAGCGAGCGAATGTACGTGCCTTTTGAACAGCTTGCTTCCAATGTCAACAGAGGAAAGTCAAATGCAGTTACTGCAATTTCAAGCACCGTGACTGATCGCGCCTGCATGGCTACTTCCTTTCCCTTTCGAGCCAATTCATGCGCTCGCTTGCCATCGATGCGAATGGCGGAATATGCCGGCGGAATTTGGTCAATATTACCCTTGAATCCGGCCACTGCAGTATCGACCTGCTGACGATTCACCACGCCTTCAAAACGAGCGCACACTTCCCCTTCCCGATCCAGCGTATCAGTCTGATACGACAGATCAAATGTCACCCGATATCGTTTTTCAGCCTGTAAGCCCATTTCGGCAAAGCGGGTCGCATCGCCCAGCAGTATCGGCAGCATGCCGGTAGCCAGCGGATCAAGTGTACCGGCATGGCCCGCCTTGATGCGTTTCCGGCCCGGTGTTGAGAATATCCGCATGACTTCATTGACAGCGCGGCGCGATGTCCAACCGTGTGGTTTATCGAGAAAAACAATGCCGGCTATATCTCCCAAAAAGCTCGGTTTCGAAGAGGTTTGTTCCGAAGAGATCGTCACAATTACCCTTAATCAAGCACCTTGTTCACTGCTTGCTGCACCTGTTCGCAAACATCTTCTATAGAGCCCTGCAACACACAGCCTGCGGCATAGGCATGGCCGCCGCCGCCAAGTGTAGCGGCCAGATCACCGACATTGGCCCATGTTTTACCTCTGAAACTAATTTTCCAGCGGCTATTGTCGCGTTCATCGACACGTATAAATACAGCCACTTCAACGCCATCGACGCTGCGGGCGTAATCAATCAATCCCTCGGTATCCTCAACATCGGCACCCGTTTCGGCGTAAATTTTATCCGTAACATAAATCCAGGCGGATTTACCCTCGTTTTTAATTTCAAGCGTGCTCAGGCAAGCCGTCATCATCTGCAAACCTGCCAGTGAACGGCTTTCATACACATGGACTGTAATCGGCCATGGTTTGGCTCCCGCATCCACCAAATCGGCCGCCAGATGATACACCGGCGCAGTGGCGCTGGAGAGGCGGAAACTGGCGGTATCAGTCATCACTGCGGTATAAATCGCCGTTGCTGATGCTGCGCTCAGCGGCGCTTGCATAGCCATAATCAAATCAAAGATCATAGCACCGGTGGCACAATAGCGAGCATCGACCAGGTTGATATCGCCAAACAGTTTGTTGCTGGCATGATGATCAATATTAAGCAGCGTCGCACCGGCAAAAAATGTTTCGGGCATGCCAAGTCGCCCGAACGCGCCACAATCCAGCGCAATAATCACATCAGCAGTCTGACTGCCGGGCCAGTCACCCTTGCCGACTTGCGATGCATATTCGAGAAATTGATAAATGCGTGGGACGCCATCTCTATTGTGCATGCGAACCTGTTTACCAGCCGTTGTAAGCACATCATAAAGCGCCTGCTGTGCCCCGATGCCATCGCCATCGGGGTTGCAATGCGTAATCAGGACAATGTCTTCTGCCTGCGCGATGGCATCAATCACCGGTTGCCAGTCGACATCATTGAATAAGGGGGTAAGTGAAACGCTCATGGCCTTTCCAGATTTCTCAGCATCTGCAAAACATCGCCTGACTTCTCAAAAGCACTATCCCATTGAAATTGGATTTTCGGCAATCGCCGTTTCGGTAAGGCGCGGCGCAACTGATGCTCAAAATGCGGCGCCATTCGATTGAGCGAATCCACGCAAGTCTCCGGCTCAGATTCACCATTATGGTACACCCATACATGCAATAACTGGCGACCGGATAGTTCGACTCTGGTAATACTGACACCGTTAAAACGAGGGTCAGCAACATCACGCAGCAATAAGGTGGACAATAAACGCTGGATATCAGCCAGAAAGCGTTTCCGGCCGGCAGGATTACCGCGCATCACAGACTCTATAAATGAAAATCAGAGCGTAGCCGCCACTTCTTCGATGACATAAAATTCGAAGGTATCGCCTTCTTTAATATCATTGAATTTCTCGACACTCATGCCACATTCATAACCGGCCTTCACTTCTTTCACATCATCCTTGAAGCGACGCAATGATGCCAGCACGCCGTCGTAAATCAGCACAGATTCGCGCAGTACGCGTACATGCGAGCCACGTGTCACCAAGCCGTCGGTCATATAACAACCGGCAACAGCGCCCACCTTCGGCGCCTGGAACACTTCGCGCACATCAGCCGTACCAGTAACTTTCTCTACCTCGTCCGGACTCAATACACCGGCCATTGCCGCTTTCACTTCATCAATGGCATCATAGATTACCTTGTAGAAACGAATATCCACGCCTTCGGCTTCGGCCACTTTCTTGGCCTTGGACTCAGGACGGACATTGAAACCAACAATAATAGCGTTGGAAGCTGATGCCAGCATCACATCGGATTCTGTAATACCGCCAATCGCCTTGTGAACGATTTTGACTTTCACTTCGTCTGTACCTGCCTTGATCAACGATTCGGCCATGGCTTCAACGGAGCCCGTCACATCGCCCTTGATCAATATCGGTACTTCCTTGACGCCGCTCTGCATATTGGCGAACAGCTCATCAAGGCTGGCACGTTTCTTCGCTTCTGCGCCACGCTCACGTTCCATATCCTTACGATAACGAACAATATCACGCGCCTGTTTTTCATTCTCGACCGAAAAAATCTCCTGCCCTGCTTCCGGTACGGAATCCAGCCCCAATAATTCAAACGGAATCGATGGACCGGCAGTGCGATGCTGTACGGCATTTTCATCAATGATGGCGCGTAAACGGCCTGTTGCGGCACCGACCACTACGGTGTCGCCCTTATTAAAGGTACCGTTCTGCACCAGGACTGTTGCCACCGGGCCACGCCCCTTGTCGAGTCGCGATTCAACCACGATGCCTTTACCCCGGCGTTTAGGATTGGCTTTTAGTTCCAGAATTTCAGTCTGCAAGGCCAGCATTTCCAGCAATTCGTCCAGCCCCTCGCCGGTATGGGCGGATACTTTCACGAAAATCGTATCGCCGCCCCAATCTTCCGGCACCACTTCATGCTCTGCCAATTGACGCATCACCTTCTCGGGGTCAGCTCCCTCTTTATCCATCTTGTTGACTGCCACAATCATCGGCACACCGGCAGCGCGGGCATGATTGAGCGCCTCGACCGTCTGGGGCATGACACCGTCGTCCGCAGCCACCACCAGCACGGCCACATCCGTCATGCTAGCGCCACGGGAACGCAGGCTAGTAAATGCTTCATGACCCGGTGTATCAATAAATACCACACGCTCATTACTTTCCAGTTTAACCATGTAAGCGCCAATATGCTGGGTAATACCACCGGCTTCACCGTCAGCCACATGGGCTTTACGCAGCGCATCGAGAATCGATGTCTTGCCGTGATCGACATGGCCCATCACCACCACGACAGGCGGACGCGGTTCCAGGTCGGCTTCATCATCTTCAGTCACATCTTCCACCAGCACATCTTCCACCGCAGCAGCATTGATCAGTTTTGCCTTATGACCGAACTCTTCAATAATCAGTGCAGCCGTATCGCCATCAACGCTTTCATTGACCGTGGTCGGGGTACCCATTTCAAACAGTTTCTTGACTACTTCAGCGCTCTTGATGGCCATGCGACTGGCCAGTTCGGAAAGCAGAATCGGATCGGTAAATTCAACCGTACGAATCACAAAGGCTTCATTATCTTTATCAATTAAACTACTAAATCGTTTAGAACCGCTACCGCGCGCCAATCTGGCCTGGCGTTCTTCCTCTTCCGGCGACAAAATTTCATGACGCTTGGCGGCATAAGCGCGCCGCGCTGCTTTTTCTGCCGGAGATAAACGACGCTGTGGACGCATACCGCCCGGCCCGCGACGACGCGGCTGCGCCCCGGTAGGCGCCGGTGGTGCACCGGCACCCGGTGCAACTGCCACTGAAGGCGAACGGCGTGTGCCCTGCTGCCCGGCGCCTGCATTGCCGCCCGATCGATTATCAGGACGAGTCCGGTTGGCACTTTTGCGCTGCGCCGCCCGATCATCGGATATCTTTTTCTCAATCTGTTTTACGGTTGATTTTGGCGCTTTCAAGGCCGCAATCTGGGCCGGCGTCAAACCACGTCGAATCGTTGTGCGAGGGCCTTTATGAGCAGGTTTTCCAGTAGCTGGTCTGCCACCTTGTGCTGGTCTGCCGCCCTGTGCAGGTCTGCCACCCTGTGCTGGCCTGCCACCCTGTGCT
>CAJXNE010000056.1 GCA_913056285.1 uncultured Zetaproteobacteria bacterium
AAGGCGAGGGTTTTAACCCAACCCGGACGTGTGACAATAAACAGTCTGAACGCCCTGAGATATCGCACCAGTTTGAGCAAACGCACGATTCTAAGCAGCCGTATGGCGAGATTGGGGTCGCCGATCAACAACATCGGCAAAATAGCTAACATATCGACTATACCGTAAAAGCTGAACAAATAAGCGCGCACATTCCTGGCCGAATAACAGCGCATCACAAATTCAATCGCAAACAGCGCCGTCACCCATTCTTCCATCATCCGGATGCGTTCTATCCAGATGTCATCCATCCCCTTGAGCGTACCGGACATGGAAATCAAGACGCTGACCACAATCAGCGCCATAATACTCATGTTAACCCGGCGGCCCTGCTTTGAATGCACTTCAAACAGCATCGTATTGAGCGTACGGCGAAAAGCGCTACCCTGTGGTTGCATATCAAATGCTTTATCAGGTGAATTCGAGTCAAACCGCATAGTTACCCCTGTTCATATCATATCGGGAGCAAGCTTGATGCCATTAATTATGATGACTTCCTAAGAAGTCATCATAGCGCCTATGGACGGACTTTTTACGACTTCATCAATGATGATTTTAAATCAAAAAAACAGGCGGATCGCCTGCTTGCCATGGTTTATGTTTGAGCATAATCGATGTGAAACGCGCCTCATTCAGCCAGCCACTCAACCATGCCTGTACATGCGTCACGGCGAGATGCTCAAACGCAGCAGCATCCACAGCCGCAAACTGGCGCACAAAGGGAAACAGTGCCACATCGGCCAGCGAGGCGGCAGAACCGAACAGAAAAGGATGCCTTGTCAGACGCCATTCCAGATCACGCAAAAAAACTGCTGCATCTGAAAAATGCTGTCCGGCATCGGTATCAGGCCCGAAACGTTCAGGATATTTATAACGATCCAGATGATATTTAAACGCGTTATCATTCTGATGGATCAGTCTCTGCATGTCTTCAGTATCGGCTCGCATCCACCCGTCCGGGTCGTTCTCAGCCAACGCCTGGCGCATGATATCCAGACTCTCATCCAGCACGCGATCATCGGGCAGCTGCAACACCGGCACTGTCGCCTTGGGCGAAATATCCAGCAGCGCCTGCGGTTTATCTTTTAAATCGACCTCACGAACGACACACTGAATTCCGGCATGATGCAGCGCCATGCGGGCTCGCATGGCGTAAGGACAGCGGCGAAAACTGTACAAAACCGGGTAAGGATTCATCAATTCAGTGCGCCGGGCACAGCCAGCGTAAAAGCCGGAATCGGCGCATCAAAATAGCGTCCGTCCTCACCCACCATCACATAACTGCCCTGCATACAGCCGACATTGGTTTCCAGGACGCAGAAGCTGTTATAATCATGTTCATCGCCGGGGGCCAGCACCGGCTGTTCACCCACCACGCCATCACCCCTTACCTCTTCAACCTTCCCTTTGGCATCGGTGATAAGCCAGTGGCGACTCACCAACTGAACCCCCTGCTCACCTTTGTTTTGGATGCGGATATAGTAGATAAATACAAACCTGCCCTGTTCGGGCTCGGAATGTTCGGGTGCATATTCCGGCCTTACTGTCACAACAATGGGGCAAGATTCAGACATATTTAATCCGTCGCCTCTGCAAACGGTCGCCAGAATCGCTGCATGCTTTCGTCCGGCATCAAATCCGGCAGATTTTCAAACCATTGCCGAATCAGCGGCGCATCTTCAGCCATATTCAGCAAGCGGAAGCCGGCATCGCCATGCTGACGCGTACCGACTGCATCGCCGCCGCCGCGCAAGGCCAGATCGGCTTCGGCCAATTCCAGTCCATCATGCGTGTTGACCATTTGTCTGAGTCGGGCCAGCGCTGTTTTGGAAGCGTCCTCTCCGGTAATCAGCATACAGAAACTCTGCTCCGCCGAGCGCCCTACCCGACCACGCAGCTGATGCAGTTGCGCCAGGCCGTAGGCTTCGGCCCGTTCAATTACAATCAAATGCGCTTCGGGTACATCCACTCCAACTTCCACCACCGTGGTCGATACCAGAATTTTGCACGCACCCGATGCAAATGCCGCCAATGCAGCCTGTTTATCTTTTGCTTTCATACGCCCGTGCAGGCCCGATACATTGGCATCGGGAAAATAACCTTGAAGCAGTTCCACCCGCTGATCGACCGATACGCCGTCCTCATCTTCGTCAATACGCGGCACGATCCAGTAAATGCGCCCGTCTGCCGCCAGAATGCGCTGCATGCCGCCAAGCAACGATTTCATTTTACCCGAGGCAATCACGCGCGTTTCTACCGGCTTGCGACCCGGCGGCATGCCGCGCATAATGGATAAATCCATATCGCCGTAAAGCGACAAGGCCAGCGTGCGCGGAATCGGCGTGGCCGTCATGCCGAGCAAATGGATGCTATCATTTTCACCATGCTGTTTTTCGGCCAGCGCCCAGCGCTGACGCACGCCGAATCGATGCTGTTCATCCACCAGCGCCAGCGCCAGATGGTCAAATTTCACATCATCATTCAACAGGGCATGGGTGCCGACAATCAGTTTCAGTGTCCTATCCTGCAACTTCGCCAGCATGGCGCGCCGTGCTTTGGCTTTGGTGCTTCCGGTCAACAATGCTACATCAAACCCAAGCGGCTCAAACAGGGATTGCAGGGTTTTGGCATGTTGCTGCGCCAGCACTTCCGTCGGCGCAAGCAGCGCAGCCTGATAACCGCAACCGCCGGCTTTGGCCATAGACAGCGCAGCAATCCAGGTTTTACCCGCGCCCACATCACCCTGTAATAATCGATGCATGCGTTTGCCCGAATTCAGGTCGGTGGAGATATCCTGCCATACCTGCCGTTGGGCATCGGTTAATGGGAAGGGAAAACTGTCCCGGAGATGTTCACTCTGCTGCTCTGCATTCAACGCAGCGGCCGGACAATCGGCCTGGCGTTTCTTTTCCCGCATCAAATGCAGGTAAACAATCACCTCTTCACTTTTTAACCGCACGGCAGCTTTTTCCAGCGCACCACCATCCAGTGTATCCGGTAGATGCATCTGCTTCACCGCCTGCCGTAACACTGGCATCCGAAACGTATCGCCCAGCACATCATCCAGCACGCTGGCCGCCGTTGCCGGCATCAGAGCCAGCACATGCCGAATCATTGTGTTGATACGTTTTCCGCTCAGCCCGGCCAATGATGCATACACAGGCTGAAATCCGGGTTGAAAGGATTCGGCCACACACCACTCGGGGTGATTCATCTGCAAAAACCCGTTCCAGCGCTCGGCCACGCCGCGCACGGAAACCTCGCGCCCTTCAGCCAAACGGGCATCGTTCATCATATAGCCGGAATGAAAAAAGTTGAGTGCGATTTGCCCCGAATCATCAGCCAGCTTTAATATCACCTGGCGACTACGCCCGAAACCGCGCGTGCTCCGGTTGACAATGCGTCCGCAAATACGCGCGCTCTCGCCCGCACGTAAGTCGCTGATGACATGAATATGATGATCATCAATATAATCTTTGGGCAGGTGCAGTACCAAATCACCCAGACAACGTACGCCGCGCGCCACAAGCCGCTTCTCCAGCGTAGCGCCGATACCGGGAATGACAGTCAACGGCTTGGCAAAAAATGCATACATGGGCTGATATTGACTGATGATTCGCCCCATCTCAACCTGATGTATTCTGGCACGGATATTCTGCTACAATATTTTGCTTGTATGCGCTCACACATTCACCTAAAGTGCGCCGCGTTTTACGGAGGTTTTAACATGGCTAAGCGTTGTGAAGTATGTGGAAAAGGTCCGATGGCAGGCAATAATGTCAGTCACGCGCATAATACGACCCGTCGTCGTTTTCTGCCCAACCTGCAGCAGGTTCGTGCTGTCGTTGATGGTCAGACGCGCAAAGTGAAGGTGTGCTCCAGCTGCCTGCGCTCCGGCAAAGTCCAGAAAGCCATCTGATCAGTCGGAGCTTTCATTAATTTTAAAAGGGCGTCTGGCAACAGACGCCCTTTTCGTTTGCCTGCTGCTTTGATCAGCCAATTTGGGCCATTAAATCCATCTCGACTTTTGCAGCCAACGGCAATGCAGCCACCGCCACCGTAGCACGGGCCGGGCGATGTTCGCCCAGCCAGTCGGCATAAATCGCATTCACCAGCGGGAAATCACTCATATCCGTTAAAAAGATATTCACTTTCAGAACATCTGAAATGGCAATGCCAGCTTCCGCTAGTACGGCGCTCAAATTTTCTGTCACCTGTCGCGCCTGTGATTGCACATCGTCGGCAATCAGTTTCCCCTCTTCCGGTAATAAACCGATCTGGCCGGAGGCATATAATACACCGTTTGATATGACCGCCTGACTGTATGGACCTACCGCTTTGGGTGCCTGATTCGAATGAATCACCGTGATTGAACTCATGTTTTCACTTCCTTACTTTTCTTTGTTTTTTGGGGAGGGGCTGATGCATGCTTACGACTGAAAAAATCGCGCAACGTTTCCGCCAGCGCCCGCGTTTCCGGCTTGCCGCTCAACCCCACCTGATTACGACGCCTGACGCTAACCACGCCATCAATCGCCTTAATGGCGCGCAGAACCTGCGCCAGATGCACACGCCCCTCCACTTCCACCAGAAAAAGGATTTCGGTCATGGCGCCGCCGCGCTGTTTCAGTTTGATATCTTCTATGCTCGAATGCGCATCGGCAATGCAGCGGGTGACGTGAGCCAGCATACCGCGCTTATTGCGGGAACGCACTTCAATGCCGGTTTTAAACAACTGACCTGATTGCACCTGCCATTCCACTTCCAGCAAATCGCCGCTTTTCAATTCGGCCAGCTCGGGGCACTTTCGATGATGCAATATCATGCCCTCGCCCGAAGTAAAATGGCCCAGTACCGGATCGCCGGGAATAGGATGGCAACATTCGGATGCATGCATCAGTGCATGTTTGATGCCCATCAGTTTCATTGGCAATGTACTATCCTGTTCCACAGCCTCAAGTAGCTTGTGAATTGCAATCTCGCCATGGCCAAGGCGCAATTTCAATTCATCCATATCAGCGCATTCCAGTTGCTTTAGCACACTCTTGCCCACAGCTTCCATGCCCACCGAGTCGTGTAATACTTTCCCACCAAGTCGAATGCCGGACTCGCGCTCCTGCCGCTTGAACCACTGGCGAATAGACTGTTTGGCACGCGGCGTTTTAACATATTGCAACCATTGCCGGCTGGGCGACTGATCCGGGCTGGTCATAATTTCAATCTGATCGCCATTCCTTAAACGGGTGGAAAAATCCGACACCTCGCCATTGATGCGCACACCAATACAGTGGTGGCCTATTTCAGTATGTACCGCATAGGCAAAATCAAGTGGCCGGGCGCCACGGGGCAAGGGAAAAATATCACCGTCCCGACTGAATACATAGACTTCCTGCACAAATAAATCGAGGCGCACATTTTCGAGAAATTCGTCCGGGTTATCTGTCTCTTGCAGCATTTCCGTTAACTGTTTAAGCCATTTGAAATCATCTTTGTGAGCTGAGTCATCACCTTCCTTATAGGCCCAATGCGCAGCGACGCCATCTTCAGCATATACATGCATATCTTTCGTGCGAATCTGCACTTCAATACGGAAATTTTCCGGCCCGATCACAGCAGTGTGCAGGGATTGATAACCATTGGGTTTCGGCAACGCAATATAATCCTTGAAACGCCCCGGTACCGGTCGATACAGGCTATGCACCATTCCCAGCGCCTGATAACAGGTCGATAAATCCTCGACAATAATTCGGAATGCCACCAGATCAAAAATCTCGGTAAAATCAATATGCTTGCGCTTCATCTTTTCATGAATGCTATACATATGCTTCATGCGCCCCTGCACTTTTGCATGCACGCCCTGACGCAATAACGCCTGCTGAATAATATCTTCGAGCCGTTCACGGGTCTGATTCAAGCCTTCCAGTCGATCTTGCATTTCTATCATCAAGGACTGGTAAGCCTCAGTTTCCAAATGGGAAAATGCCAGATCTTCCATTTCCTGCCTGACCCAGTGTATGCCCAGTCTGTGCGCCAACGGCGCATATATCTGTAGCGTTTCTTCACCAATCAAACGCCGCTTTTCTTCACGCATAAAACCCAGCGTACGCATATTATGCAGGCGGTCGGCCAGTTTGACGATCAGCACACGCAAATCCTTAGCCGTAGCCAGAATCATCTTGCGGAAATTTTCAGCCTGTTTCTGTTCTTTGGAATTAAAATGAATCTGTCCGATTTTTGTCATGCCATCGACCAGACGGGCGATATCCGCGCCGAAATGATGCTCGATATCATCCAGCGAAACGCTGGTATCTTCCACTGTATCGTGTAGCAGACCGGTGATCACAGTGGACTCATCCATGCCGAGGCTGGCCAGAATATCGGCTACGGCTAACGGGTGAGAAATATATGGTTCACCGGAAACACGCATCTGTCCGGCATGCGCATGCGCAGCAAACACATAGGCGCGATTGATCCGATCAATATTGGCTTTCGGCGCGTAGGCAGCAACGCGCTCGGTAATTTCGAAAATGCGACTCATGTCATAAAATGATTAAGTCGGTGGTTGAATCGCCGATTCAATCAAGCCGAACAACATGCTCGCAGCATGGAATCAGGCGACCTGTTCATCCTCGGCTTCAGATGCAGCGACGCGGCGACGTTCCAGATCATCCTGTTCAAACAGTACATCCCACGACACATATCCATCACCCATTTCACGCAAAGCGTGTACGGCGGGTTTATCATCTTCTGCCGCCACCATGGTAGGCATGCCACGCAAAATCTGACGGGCGCGGCGAGAAGCCAGCAACACCATTTCAAAGCGGTTGGGATAATAACGGATACAATCTTCAACAGTTACGCGAGCCATGCGGCTAACCTCCAGATAACGCACAAGGACTTTTTCCATCCCGTGATATGAATATTATCACAGGGTGGAAAAAGTCATGCAGGCGCGTTGTTTGTTTCATGTTCAACAATGGCTTAAACACTAGGAAGCCAATCCTAAATTGCAATCATCTCGTATCAAACCTGTCAGTGCTTCCGTGCAGTCCACGGACGGGCAGCCCAATCAAACAGCCACGCGCCTGATTTGTAAGCAATGGAAAAACCACGCTTTTGCCTTTGGGAACTGATGACAGACAGGATCACAGGAAGCTTTGCGACTGACGCGCCCCGTGCATAATAGCGCCATGAAAATTATTACAGCTAACCTCAACGGCATACGTGCTGCAACGCGTAAAGGATTCTGGGACTGGTTCGCCGATCAGAATGCCGACATTCTTTGTTTGCAGGAACTCAAGGCGCACGAACATCAGATTCCACTTGAAGCGCAATGCGATGGTTATTACCGGCAGTTTCACTTTGCTGAAAAACCTGGGTATTCAGGCGTTGCACTCTATTCCCGCAAGGAACCGGATGCGGTGCATATCGGATTGGGTTCGATTGATCCGGATACAGACTGGTTGCGCTTTGATGCGGAGGGGCGTTTTGTTATGGCGGATTTTGGCAAGCTGTCCGTTATTTCAGCCTATTTTCCCTCCGGTTCCAGTTCGCCAGAGCGTCAGGCGGGTAAGATGATATTTCTGGAACAGTTCCTCCCACTGGCAACACGCCTGAAAGATGCAGGGCGTGAACTGATTGTCTGCGGTGATATGAATATTGCCCATCAGCGCATCGATCTGAAAAACTGGCGTGGCAATCAGAAAAACTCAGGTTTCCTGCCCGAAGAACGGGCATGGTTTGAGCAATGGTTACAATCCGGCTTTATTGACGTGTTCCGACAGCGCTACCCGGACAAAGAACAGTACAGCTGGTGGTCAAATCGAGGCCAGGCGCGCGCCAACAATGTTGGTTGGCGCATTGATTATCATGTATGCACACCTGAAATCGCTGCAAATATTAAAGAACTCAGTGTTTTTACCGATGAATGGTATTCTGATCATGCTCCGGTCACAGCTGTTTTTATATAGATAATCCTAGGGAGGTAACGCTTGAGTAAGCTCATGTCAGCATTGGATGACGTACAACAGATAGCCACATCGATGGCTAGTGTCGCCAGCAATGCGGAACAGGTGGACTTGCTTATCCTCGGTGGTGGACGGGGTGGCCTGGCCATGCTTGAAGTATTGCAGCAATACGACTGGATCAATATCCATGCCATTGTTGATATAACAGAAAGCGCGACTGCCTTCCCCATGGCCAGACAATCGGGCATTCATACTTCCATCGACTGCGCACTGAGCCTGGATCAATTTAACGGTGATATCGTCATTGATGTGACCGGCGATAAAAAAATGGCCAAGAAGCTTGCCTCGAGGCTGTTGCTGCGCCGAATCGAACTGATTTCCGGAAAATCCGCCAAGCTGCTGTTCGACCTGGTCACCAAACAACTTCGCAATGAAAAAACCATCCACAATCAGAGTACGCGATTGAACTTGCTGGACAGCATGCTCAACATCACCATGCAGTTGGAAAATCGCCCCCCTCAAGTCGATGTGATCAATAATTCACTGATCGATTTATGCGCTCATATTCAGGCAGAAAAAGGCTTGGCAATAGTGTTCAACCGCAATAGATCGGGAGAAATAACCCACGCCGTTGGCACAGATAAACCTGCCTGCGACCAGCCTGGCTGGGCAGCTATTCAGGACGCATGCCTCAATCTGAATGAGCACCATCGATTTAAAAAGCTGGCCCAGCCAATTCATTTACATTGCTCTGAAACCACCAGCATTTTCAATGCCATTCTGCCTATTTGGCATAAGGATGGTCTGGCAGGAGCCCTGTTGTTAGATCTCCCGGCCATTTTGAGCCGCGAGAAACGCACATCTTTGAATATGGCTTCCATCCATTTGAATATGGCTGTCAAAACACTGGATCAGTATGAACAACTGGAGCAAATGGCTATTTTTGATGGGCTGACCGGCGCTTATAATCGCCATTATTTCAAGCAAAAAATTAAAAAAGAAGTCAGTCGAATCCGACGCAACCCAACGGCTACACTGGCATGCGGTTTTATCGATATTGATGATTTCAAACAGGTGAATGACCATTATGGTCACCAGGTAGGAGATCTTGCACTGAAGGAAATCACTCAGGCAATTTTAAGAAGCATTCGCGATTATGATATTTGCGCCCGCTATGGCGGCGATGAATTTGTCATTTTGTTACCTGGTGATGCCCTGGAAATGCAAATATCGATTGAAGAAATCGGCATGCGCATATTAAAACACGTGAATGAAATTCATATTGAGCAGGCTGCTGATCTTTCGATCAGTGTTTCAATCGGCATGGCTCTGCTGTCCGCCCAAACTCTGGATAGTAAAATACTACTGAAGATGGCTGATCATGCCGTCTATCAAGCCAAGGAAGCGGGTAAGAATTGTCTTCGCATTTATTCCGATGAGCAGTTTATCTTCAACAACGGTAACAAATAACTCAAACTTACCCCCTGGCCTGAGCTACGATTTTGAATCGTCCGCCCTTTTTCAGCTTCGCAAGCGTCAGTTCATTCCCCCATACGCAGCCTGAGTCCAGCCCAAGCACATGAGGCTGATTGGTAATAAGCCCTGCTGCCGCCCAATGGCCGTACACGACATTCGCATCACGCTGCCATTTTGCCCGTTTGTGTGCGTACCAGGGCCTGTCGCGATAACGACTGCTTTCTCCGGTACGCACATTCCAGTTAAATAATCCGTCACTGGTACAATAGCGTGTACGCGTCATCACAGCAGCGGCAAACAACAATCGCGATGGATCGCCTTTGTGCGGTTTCCTGGCAGGGAATTTCACATGATGCAAGTGCCGGCAAAATTCTTTCCAGTGCTTTCCGCGCAGTTCCGCTTCAATTTTCCGGGCCCGTTTCAAGGCTTTTTTCAGCGTCCAGTTGGGATGCAATCCGGCATGTACCATGCACCAGTGCAATTTTGCATCATGGTGCAATATCGGTCTGAAACGGAGCCATTCAATCAGATCATCACAATCTTTAGCATTGATGATTGGCATTAGCGTATCGCGTCGATAGCCCGAACCACCCGCAGCCAGTTCCAGCAAGTGTAAATCATGGTTGCCCAGCACGCAGATGCAGGCATCACCCAAGCCTTTGAGAAAACGCAAGGTCTCGAGCGAATCGGGGCCGCGATTGACCAAATCACCAACGCACCAGAGCGTATCTTTATCGGGATTGAATTTTACCTTTTTAAGCAACTCTCTCAGTGGCTTATAACAGCCCTGAATATCCCCCACCGCATAAATAGTCATGGCTTGAGCCTAAACGTCCATATCCAGCGCAGCCCGTAAATCCGGGATAAACCCGGCCAACTCCGCCACCATCATAGAAAAGTCGGCATCAAAGCGGCTGGCTTCATCATCAGCGGACTCCCCTGCCTCATCGACAATGGCCGTATCAAAGCGCATGCGTTTAATCGACAGGTCATCCTGCAACACAAATGACAAATGCTCCCGCCAATTCATGGCCAGTTTTTTCACCCGTCGACCGGATGCCACATGCGCCCGCACTTCATCGGATGAAACATCGATATATTTGCAGCGAACGATTCCTTCTGCCCCCTCGCCAGCCTGTAGCTCGCATTCATCTTCCAGCGTGAATCCCTGCGGCCAGGCTTTATCATTCATCATCCAGCGCGTCATGGCCGATTCGGGCGATTCTCCTGTCGCAGGCAGGACAACGTTCAAACTGCCCAGTGTTTTGCGCAGCACTTCAATTAAATCTTCTGATTTATCCATTATGCCAAGAATTTTTTTTACAATTGTAATGTTATCTATTTCGCTTGTTGGCATGACATTTGTAGAAAATAGTTTTGCTGATGCCAAGACGCAATTTCATTCCACATTTGGCAAACAGGGAATTTCAGAACCAGGTTTTTTCTTAAATCCACAATCTATGGCATTTGACTCAGAAAATAATTTGTATATTACTGATCTTGGAAATGCTCGTGTGCAAAAATTTGATTCCAATGGAAATTTTTTGTTTGAATGGGGTTCTA
>CAJXNE010000057.1 GCA_913056285.1 uncultured Zetaproteobacteria bacterium
TCGATGCGATGTGGGGTTATCGAAATGCCCGCTATTTATCCTTTGGCTGGTGGGCGGCGAGGGTGGATGATGCGGCCAACTGGTTTCCCGCCCGCATCACTGCGTATCTGATGCTCCGGGTTGGAAAGTCGGCACCATGGACTGATATCAGGCGACAGGCGCAGACGCATGCATCACCCAATGCAGGCTGGCCTGAGGTGGCGCTGGCCTATGCGGCCGATGTTCAGCTGGGTGGTGCGGTGGTGCGCGAGGATGTTGTGGTAGAGCGCCCCGGTTACGGTCCTGCGGATGCCAGAGATACGGGTGCAATCGCTGCATTTGAAGCTCAGCGTATTGTTCGAAACTGCCTGTTGCTTGCTGCTGCGCTGGCAGTTGGAGTCAGCCTTGTCCTCTAGTGTCATCCATATGCAAACCACATCGGTATTGCTGCCCGATGCCTTTCCTCATGGCGGCGGAATCGAAGCGGCGGCCAGAGCCTGGCGGTGTGAGCGCAGTGATATCCTTGACCTTTCCACCGGGCTGCATCCGGAAGGTGCGCCGCTTTGGTTGGGCGCTTGGCTGAAGGCGCATGCTTCACTGGCAGCGCATTATCCGGATGTCCACGGTGAGCCGGCGCGTACGGCGCTGGCCAATGCGTTTGGCGTTCATCCGGAAAATGTATTGATCACGGCAGGGGCACAGGCTGTAATCGAGGTCGTGTTTCAGGCCATGGGCGGGCGGTCGCTGGCCATCGAAGTGCCCTGTTACAACGAGCCGGTTCGTTGTGCGAAACGTGCTGCCTGCCGGGTCATGCCCTTTGAGCATGGAGATGACCTGCCGGAAGCAGAGACCATCTGGTGGACCTCGCCGGGCAATCCAAGCGGAAGGGCACAGACGTTTCCGCAGGGCGTTAGCGGCCTGCTGGATGAATCCTACATGCCGTTCTCGCAGCGCCGCTCTCTTGGTCTCTTATCCGATGTGATCCGGCTTGGCTCATTGACCAAAAGCCTGTGCATTCCCGGGCTGCGCCTTGGCTATGTGATTGCCGATGCCGGAAGTATCGGAAAAATAAATGACTGGCTACCGCCGTGGCCTGCATCCACACTGGCACTCCACCTGTTGCCGGAGTTGTTGCAGGAGGCAGACCGGCGCGATGCCAAGATCGAGCTTGCCCGGCAGCGTCTGGTCGGGTTGCTTGAGAAAAATAGTTGGCAGGTATGTCCATCCGAGGCCAGTTTTGTGCTGGCGCAACCTGAAGCAGGCATGCCCGATTTTGCTGCACATCGCATATTGGTGCGCAGCTTTCCCGAATGGCTGCAGCTATCCGGCTGGGTGCGCTTCGGCATACCGGGAAATGAAGCCGCATGGCAGCGCCTGAAGGAGGCTTTATGCCAGTAACCCTGATTCTGGGTGGAGCACGCAGCGGCAAGAGCCGCCGTGCCGAAGTCATGGCGAGGTCATTGGCCGAATCCCGTGTCTATCTTGCCACGGCGCCATTGATCGAGGGCGATGACGAGTGGATGGCGCGTATCGAGCGCCATCGCCGGGAGCGCGGTGCGGACTGGCAGGTGATCGAAGAGGAACTGGACATTGCATCCGTTCTCCAAAGGCATGCGCATGAAGGCAGTGTCGTGCTGGTGGATTGTCTTACCCTGTGGTTATCCAACCTGAGCTTTGCCGGAAAGGATGTCGAGCTGGAAGTTGAGCATTTGTGCGACATACTGCCCACACTTTCCGGGCAGGTGATTCTGGTTGCCAACGAGGTGGGGCTGGGCCTGGTTCCCGAAAATCCGGAGGGTCGTGCCTTCCGCGATGCGCAGGGACGCATGAATCAGCGGCTGGCGGCGATTGTCGATGCTGTAGAGTTTGTTGTTGCAGGTCTTCCGATCTGCATGAAAGGAGAGAAGAGATGACTGTGGCTGCGGTTAACACCGAAATCGAACAACAGGCGCGGGTTTATCAGGACAGCCTGACCAAGCCGCGTGGTGCGCTAGGCAGGCTGGAAGATGCGGCCTGCTGGTTTGCCGGGCGTCAGGGGAAGGTGAATCCCGATCAGATTAAGCCCCATATTGCCGTATTTGCCGGCGACCATGGTGTTTGTGAGGAGGGGGTCTCCGCCTATCCGAGCATTGTTACCGGCGAGATGGTGAAAAACTTCTCGCGTGGTGGCGCGGCGATCAATGTTTTGGCAAGACAATGCGGAGCGACGCTTTCGGTTGTTGATGTCGGGGTTCTCACTGATCTTGCTGATGTGAAAGGTATTGTGCACAGCAAAGTCAGCAATGGTACGGCGAATCTTTTGCATACTGCGGCTATGAGCCGGGAGGATTGCGCTGCTGCGATTGAGGTGGGCAGGGTGGAGGCAAGGGCATCCGTCGGCAGAGGTGCAAATTTGCTGATTGCCGGCGACATGGGAATCGGTAACACCACCGCATCTGCCTGCATCATCTGCAAGCTGATCGGTGCGATGCCCGAGGCAGTGGTAGGATTCGGCACAGGTATCGATGATGGCGGGCGCAGCCAGAAGATTAATGTGGTCAAAAGCGCACTTGAACGCATTGCAGGTATTTCAAACAGCCTTGTTTTGCAGCAGGTCGGCGGGCTGGAAATCGCGGCTATGGCCGGTTTTTACCTGCAGGCCGCCGAGAGTGGCGTACCTGTGCTGATTGATGGCTTTATCGCCTCGGCTGCGGCCCTTGCCGGCAGGCAAATTGAACCCCGGGTCTGCGACTGGATGCTGGCCAGCCATATTTCGCATGAAAACGGCCATTCCCTGGCATTACAGGCACTGGGCCTGAGAGCACTGATCGATTTTGAGTTGCGCCTGGGCGAAGGCTCGGGCGCTGCCTTGGTTGTGCCGCTTCTGCAATCGGCTATTGCCCTGCACAATAACATGGCCACCTTTGAAAGCGCCGGAGTTACCGATAAAGATGAGTGAGCCGGTGATTATCGACCTGTTACGTCATGGTGAAGTTGCTGCTGAAGGCTGGGCATTTCGCGGTAGCACGGACATACCTTTGTCTGACACCGGTTGGAAACAGATGCGTGCTGTGGGACGGGAGCTGGGCAATATCACACTCTCCCAAATTGCCACATCGCCTCTGCAGCGCTGTCATGATTTTTCAACAGAACTGGCCGACCAGCACGGTACATCCATGGCACTCCTGGCAGACATGCGGGAGATGGATTTCGGTGCATGGGAGAACAGAGGCTTTGATGAGCTGCAAGCTGAACATGGAGAGATGCTGCAACGATTCTGGGACTCCCCTGAAGGCATTCACCCGCCTGAGGGTGAGGCGTTTGATGATTTTGCCGATCGCGTGGTTACCTGCTGGCAAAGTTGGCTGGCTGAAGCATGCGGCGAACATCGTTTACTGGTGGCGCATGGAGGTGTCATTCGGGTGCTGCTGGCGCATCTGCTGGACATGCCCATGCGTGTGCTCTGGCGATTGCATCTGCCCTATGCATCATGGAGCCGTATTTCCCTGTGCGAGGGGTATCAGCCGCGTCTGCTGTTTATGAATCGGGAGCCATGAAATGCGTGGTTTGATACTTGCAGTTCAGTTTCTGACCCGGCTGCCCACGCCGCAACTGGCGGATTTCAGGCAGGAAGAACTATCCACTTCCGCGATCTGGTTTCCGTTGGTGGGTCTGCTCATCGGATTATTGCTCGCTGTCGCCGCACAAATGGGCGTGCATGCCAATCACTGGATATCGGCGCTGCTCGCCGTTTTGGTTTGGGTGGGCGTGACCGGTGCATTGCATCTGGATGGCGCTGCCGATCTGGCCGATGCACTGGGTGCATCGCATCGTGATCCCGAGCGTTTTATGAGTGTGCTCAAAGACCCGCATATCGGCACCTTCGGTGTGGTCGTGCTGATCTCACTGATTATCACCAAGGTGATTAGCGTGGCATGGATCGTGCAATCGCCCGATGCCACGCTGTGGGCGCTGCTGCTGATTCCGGCCTGGGCACGTTTGGGTTCGCTCTACTGGTCACAATCACTGGAACCCCTTGCCGCAGGCCGAGGTGAGCGTTTTGCATGGAATATTCCTGAAAACACCGTCTGGCTCTGGGGTGTCGGTCTGTTCACATTGAGCTGGATCACTGTCTCCTTGTTGTTTGCCTTTCTTGCGATCATAACACTGTTGCTCTGGCGGCTATTCCTGCACTGGCGACTTGGCGGCATGAGCGGCGATTGCCTCGGGGCGGGTATCGAATATTGCGAGTGCGCTATGCTGCTTGTGCTGGGTCTGCTTTAGTGCTGCGCGTGAATATATCCGCGCCTTGATTCGCAATGATCTGAAAAGCCAGGATGAGTCATGGGCGTGGCTCAAGAAGGAGCTGGAGCCAGCCATACGTGCCGATGAGAGTGTCTGTTGCATTTGATTTGACGGCATTGGCTGCTTACACCGGTTAAGCTGAATAAGCAGGCGGGAGAGCGTTGACTGTATGAATACCACAAAGACAAACCCGATTCGCATTGTTGTTGATGATCGTGAGCAACGCTCAGGCATGGTCGAAATTCTTGCAACGACTGAATCGGTTTCAGTCTCTATAAATCGTCTGGCTTGCGGAGATTATGAGGTGGATGATAAGTTGCTGTTTGAACGCAAAGCGCTCACTGACCTAGCTGTCTCGATTAAGGATGGTCGTCTATTCCGTCAGGCTTACAGGCTTGCCCAATCGCACAAGCGGGGCATCATCATTCTGGAAGGTACAGGCCGCGACCTTGCATCAAGTCATATGCGGAGAGAAGCAGTCCAGGGGGCACTGATTTCACTGACCGTTTTTCTTGGCATTCCACTGTTGCGCTCCCGCAACCTACAGGAGAGTGCCCGATTAATGTTGTATACGGCCCTTCAGAACCGGGCGGTCGCCAGCAGTGCGCTGCCTCGGCATGGCATGCGTCCTCGCGGCAAGCGAAAAACCCAGTTACATATTCTACAGTCTATTCCCGGCGTGGGGCCGGAACGGGCATGCACGCTGTTGGATAGCTTTGGAAGCGTCGAAGCTGTTCTGACTGCAAGCATGGAGGAACTGCTCGCTATCAAAGGGATTGGAAAACAGAGTGTAGATGCCATTCACTGGGCTGTGCATGAACCCGATGTTGAATATGATGTATCCGTTGAAGATGCAGATGACGAACGATGATATATGGGTACCTTCATTGTGGTGGCATGAGATTGGCAATGTCGTTGTTTTGGCCAAACGCCGGGGGCGTATCAGCGATAACGACACATCGGGATTGATCGCGCTGTATGGTGAATTGCCTGTCAACACAGATACAGCTTCAGGTTCCGGTTTGATGGAGAGGGTTCATCGCTTATCTATCACCTACCAGCTTTCAGCCTACGGTGCCGCTTATCTGGAACTGGCTGAACGTAAGCAGGCCGGACTGGCTACGTTGGATAATAAACTGCTTCAGGCCGCCATGGATTGTGGTGTTGAAGTATTCCAAGCTTAAGTTTTGCTATTTTCACTTTCTGGAGAGTAAAAAGGCCATGGACGGACTTTTTACGACTTCATCATCAATAATTAATACCTCAGAACGCAATGCCAGATTTTTCGAGGTGGAAGCGGAAAAGCTTGATGGCTGGGCCGATGACCTTAAGATTGGTTTGAAGTGGTAGATCAAGGAACTCGAACGGTTTAGATCCCGGCGAAATGTCCTGCAAGAAGAGTCGACGGGAACCTGTTGCGATATATGCATACGTTGATCACGGAAACAGGTGCAGGCATGAGAGGATAGTGAAATGTTGAATGGTGAAATGATTTGTACTTTGCTTAGAACCAATAAAGATGAGATGAAGCGTCAATACGGAGTAACCAAAATAGGGCTTTGTGGTAGTTATTCCAGAGATGAGCAGCGAGATGACAGCGATATCGACATTGTAGTGGAATTGGAAAGCGGAAATGCGTTCCGTAGTTTCTTTGGATTGAAGTTATATCTGGAGAAGATGTTCGATAAACCAGTCGACCTTGGCATTGAACATGCGATTAAACCTGCTGTGCGTGAGAATATGCTGAAAAGTATTCGCTATGTCTGACAGGGATTTCAACCTGTATCTTGACGATATTATAGACTCATCCAAAGCGATTCATGGAATTGTCCGTTTGAAAAGTGAAATGGCTTGAAAGGTGCATAAAGTAAGTTCGGGGCAGGGGGTGTTGCATGACAGATTCGAAGCATATTCAGCCTGCCTGTGAGCAATCCTCTTCAGGGATAGCGCCACTGTTACAAGAGATCGCTGAAATTATTCAGCAGGCACGCAGTCAGGTCCGACAGGCTGTCAATCAGGCGATGGTGCAATGCTATTGGCAGATCGGCTGCCTGATTGTCGAGCATGAACAACATGGCAACAGCCGCGCAGCCTATGGTAAACACCAGTTGCAAACGCTTTCCAGTCAGCTGACTGCCGAGTTTGGCAAAGGCTTTGACGTTCGAAATCTTCGAAATATGCGTGCATTTTATCTGAGCTTCCCAATTTGGAACGCAGTGCGTACCGAATTGAGATGGACGCACTACCGCATATTGATACGCCTAGAGAATACCAAGGCGAGAGACTGGTATTTGAATGAAGCGATTGAGCAGAACTGGAGTGTTCGCGCTCTGGACAGACAAATCAACAAGCTCTACTACGAACGACTACTCTCCAGTCAGGATTCGGCGCCTGTAGCGGCGGAAGCGAATCGGGGCCATGATGATTATTCACTGAAGGTGGCCAATCTGCCGGATGCACCGAAAGAGCCGGGCCAAATGAGTTTACTTGATGGGGAGGAATAACATGGCAGCAGTGAATTATCATTATGACCAGTTTCCACCCGCCAGGCTGGATTGGGAACGATTGATCCCCCTGATTGGACCAGCCAATGCGGCAGTGGCGCGTTATGATGCTTTGCTCTCGGCTATTCCCAATGCAGCCGTATTGCTTAGCCCACTAACCACGCAGGAAGCGGTACTCTCATCCCGCATTGAGGGCACACAGGCAACGATGGGCGAGGTATTGGAGTTTGAAGCCGATGCGAGCCCGGTGGATATTCCCGAACAAAAGCGCGATGACATTCTTGAGGTGCTCAACTATCGCAAGGCGACGCGAGAAGCGATGGAACTGCTTGAAAAACTGCCGCTTTCACAACGTGTCATTTTGCAGCTTCACCGAACACTGATGGATAGTGTTCGCGGCCACGGTAAGGCGCCGGGCCAGTACCGCAAGGTGCCGAACTGGATCGGACCGCATGGATGCACAATCGAAGAGGCGCGCTTTGTACCGATTTCTGCCGAAAAGTTGCCGGATGGCATGAGCTCATTTGAAAAGTTCATCCATGATGAATCCATCGCCGACAGGCTTGTGCAACTATCGATTCTGCATGCTGAGTTTGAAGCATTACATCCGTTTCTGGATGGCAATGGCCGCCTTGGACGGATGATGGTGCCGCTCTTTTTGTGGCAATCAGGCCTGATCAGGCAGCCGATGTTCTATATCAGCTCATTCCTCGATGAACGGCGGGATGAGTATCACGAACGACTGCTGGCGGTTTCAAGGCATGGTGAATGGACAGGATGGTGTGCCTTCTTTCTCGAAGCGCTTCGCCATCAGGCTACTGAAAATGAAAAGAAAGCCCGGTCGATATTACAGCTTTATGATGCCAAGAAGTTGCAACTGGTTGAGCTGACCCACTCTCAGTACAGCATTCTGGCGCTGGACTGGATCTGTGCACGACCCATTTTCAAAAGCAGCGATTTTGTAGCATCGGCGGGTATTCCTGCACCGACTGCTCGACGTATGTTGACCCTGTTCCGGGAGGCTGGCTTGCTGGCTACTTTGGTGGAGGCATCCGGGCGACGTTCTGCAGTGCTCACTTTCCCTGAGCTGCTCAATATCGCTGAGGGTCGTGAGGTATTTTGATGATCAATCATTCAACACAAAATAATTTGATGATCATAAAATCTAAGAAATGATTAACAAATACTTTTGTCATCAACAGATGAGAGACAAGCGCATCAACAAGGAGATTTTTAAAGGGAAACGGACGGGGTATGGGGAGCAGATTGTCTCTGCACTGGGGAGACAATTGGAGATGGCCCCATGAACCGAAGCATCAAATGGAAATTTAGCATGGTGAATACAATGATCCCTGTGAGGAGGTTATATGAGTTCGCATAAATTCGGGGATATGGCATTCACGGAGCTGCTGAAACGCATACGTGGCATTTGGGAATCGGCGCGCTTGCAGGCGACGCGATCGGTTAATTCTTCGTTGGTGCAGGCCAACTGGCTGATAGGCCGACGGATTGTCGAGGCTGAGCAAGGCGGCAAGGCGCGGGCGAATTACAACCGCCGCTTGTTGAAGTCCTTGTCCGATGCACTGAACAAGGAGTATGGCAGCGGTTTTTCCGTCAGCGCGTTGCAATATATGCGTGCTTTTTACCTCGGCTATCCGGCGCTGTTAGGTATTCAACACGCAGCGAGTGTTGAATCAGCACAAGCCTCCCCCGACGCGAAAAGTGACGCAGTGCGTGACTTATCCACTCAGCTTGCCGGAGCTGACTGGCAGCCGGGGCAACTGCATACCGGATTATCATGGACCCATTATCGAACGCTGCTGAAAGTGAATCGTCGGGAAGCCCGTGATTTTTACGAGATCGAAGTCATACGAAACGGCTGGTCGGCGCGACAGCTGGAACGACAGATCAATACCTTCCTGTTCGACCGCCTGCTCAAGAGTCGCGATAAGGAAGGCGTGATGAAGCTGACCAATGAGGGGCTGATGCCGACTCAGCCGATTGATGTCCTGAAAGACCCAATGGTGCTGGAGTTTCTCGATCTGCCGGAGTCGCCGCGACTGGTGGAATCGAAGCTGGAACAGGCGTTGATCGGCAATCTGCAAAAATTCCTGCTGGAATTGGGCAAGGGTTTTGCGTTTGTTGCCAGGCAGCAGCGCATCCGCACCGAGGATCAGGATTTTTATGTCGATCTGGTGTTCTACAACTTCAAGCTCAAATGTTTTGTGCTGATTGATCTCAAGCTGGGAAAACTGAGCCATCAGGATGTCGGGCAGATGGATAGTTATGTCCGCATCTACGATCAGCACCAGCGCGCCGCAGATGACAACCCCGCTATTGGTCTGATTCTCTGCAGCCAGAAAAGCGAGGCTGTGGTGAAGTATTCGGTACTCACCGACAGCGAACAACTCTTTGCCGCCAAGTATCTGCCCTACCTCCCCACCGAAGCCGAACTCAAACGCGAACTGGAGCAGGATCGCCTGAAAGTGCAGATGCAGCTATCAGAACAAACGAGGGGTTTATGAATTACCTATCCCTGAATCTCGATGAGTGACCACAGCGAAACAATTCGTGCGCTTTCAAGCATTACAGATGCTGGTGCCTTTGAGCGGCTGGCGATGGCTGTTCTCCGCCAAGCGAATCCATCGCTTTATGAAAACCTGAGCCACACTGGAATGAATTCAGATGGAAAAACAGTAAGATCACCCGTTGATGGCATTGGATTTGTACATGGTGAACGCCCTCTTCATATAGTTGCCGCCCACCATGCCAGTGGCAAACGCGAAGATTTACGGAAGAAGTGGCTACTTGATCCTGCTGAAGTAAAGCAACGCCGTGGAACGAAAACTAAGCCCTCTGCGGGTGATGTCATAAAAACAGTGGAAATTGCCAACCAACAACGAGAACAGATTCCAGAACTCAAGGTCACATTGGCCTTAACAACCAACAAAGAACCTGCCGAAGATTTGGTTCGTGATGCTGTGGCTAAAGGTGAATCCGAAGGTATCACCATCGATATCTGGGCAAGCTCTCGAATCGCACATTATCTGGACAACAACCCAGATGGACAGTGGATTCGAAAAAAACATCTGGATATAGCTCAGGAACGCCTTTCAAAACAACTTCTGCTTGAACTTTCGCTCGCCAGCCTTAAATCAGCCCCGCTGATGACAGACCCGGAATTACTGATTACACGAAAACTTGATGATGCTTTATCAAATCAATCACCACGACCAGTTACTTTTGTCGTAGGTGATTCTGGGTTTGGAAAAACAGCGGCTTGCATTAAGCTGCTGAAAGCGCATGTTGATGCCGGAAATTACGGCATCGTATTGAGCCATCAAACATTGTTAAATCACCAAACTCTCAATCAAGCCATTGATGTTGAATTGCGGAATCTTCACCCTGATTTGGAGACAAATGCAGGGATAAAAGCCAGATCATTTTGCTCACCTGATAAACCCTTTTTAATTCTTTTTGAGGATGTGAACTGGTCGGAGAACCCCGCCATGCTTCTGGAACGATTGGCATTCTGGTCACAAGTCAAAGATTCAGGCGATTCAACAGCGGGAAAGGACTGGCATTTGTTTTGCCCTGTGTGGCCTCTGACACTCGCAAGCGTTCGATCCCAAGAAGCGAAAAATCGTATTGATTCAATCACTGTGGCAACCTCATCCTTTTCTGAAGGTGAAGCTCGATCTGCAATCCAGCTTCGAGCCAAACAAGAAGGCATATCGATAACTTCACTTGAAGCTGATCATATTGCCGAGGCACTGGGAAATGATCCTCTTCATATTGCGCTATTGGATTTGTCGGGAGAATTGGAGCCGAAGCATGTCATCAAGAAGTTCGTACGCGATAGCCTTGATTGTCTGGCAAACGGAGAAGGAAGCTATACTATAACCGATTACCAGATGGCTTTTATATCTCTTGCAAATGAGATGCTGCTTCGCAATACAATGAATTCCATATGGCAGGACGTTTCTCACTGGCTAAATTATCACTCCGAGCATCTGACTGCACTGCGCCAGATACTAAAAGACGCTAAGATCGTTCGCTTAAAAGGCCGTGATCAAGCCCTTGTGTTTCGTCACGACCGAATTCGTGCGTCAATATTGACTGATGCTGCAACAAGATTGATTAATCGAGAGGGGTTCAATGTCTCTGATCTTGCCGATCCGTATCTTTCTGATGTTTTCGGGGCAGCTCTTGCCGAG
>CAJXNE010000058.1 GCA_913056285.1 uncultured Zetaproteobacteria bacterium
TCGGCGCTTAGAGTGTCCGTTTTGGCATCGAAATCGATACTATAAGGCGCATCCGGTTCCCGTAACATGTGGTATTACGGTGACAGTTTGCCAAATACACTTAATTCGCCCTTGCAGTAAGGTCGATGGTCGGTGGAATAATCCGATCAAACAGCACTCTGGGAACAAGGGCGCTTTTGCCCCGTAAGCGCTCACCCTCTTCCAGATCCACAAGCCCGAATGAGGCCAGCATTTTCAACCGTTTGGTCAGGTTTCCCTGATCTTCATGGATATTCTGAGCCAGTTCACTGATTGATTTTGGGTGCTGACTGCGAATAGCCGCCAGAAGATTCACATTCTTCTCACTCATCAGCTTCGAAAATTCATCAACACTTCGCACCCATATTTTTGGGTCATTGGCGGATTGTTTAATCCGGCCCGCAGCAATATCAAGCATGCGAGTACGAATCTCCTGATCGCTGGCAACACCAATTCTGATCGATTTCATGGCTCACCCCTTAAAATACGCATCTACCCGTTCGTAGAAATCTGCAACCAGATTCTCGCTCGTGGTGAAGCGATACGGTTTACCCTGCTTTGGAGGATGCTCATGGTCGTAACCATGAGAGTTATCAAAACCCAGCACTCGATTGCCGTAGGCATCGCATAAAACGATAGCATACGAGACCTTTCCATGCTTCTCCTCCACCCGAAAGCGGCAGGCATACCCATGACCCTCCGGCCCGGCTGAATGTGATATTCCATTCAAATCCAGCAGGTACCGATATGGATCAATCGACGTAATATGTTATCATTGACATATTATGCAAGCTTTGATGTGCATCTTTCGTTGTTTGAGTTGAAGAAGCGCCTTCCCGCATTCCCCTCCCTTCGGTAAAACTATCCCTTGTTGAGCTGCTCCAGATTGCGAACCGCACCCTTGTCAGCACTGGTAGTCAAAGCGGCATAGGCAAGAAGCGCTTTGGACACCACACGATCACGCGCCACCGGTTTCCAGGCATCCGCACCTCTGGTTGCCATGGCCGCACGGCGATTTGCCAGTTCGGCATCGGAAACCGCCAGATGAATGCTGCGATTGGGGATATCGATTTCAACCGTATCGCCCTCTTCAATCAGGCCAATGGCGCCGCCTTCGGCGGCTTCGGGTGAAGCATGACCAATCGACAGTCCTGAAGTGCCTCCTGAGAAACGACCATCAGTCAATAGTGCACACGCCTTACCCAGGCCTTTTGATTTCAGATAAGAGGTCGGATAAAGCATTTCCTGCATGCCCGGACCGCCTTTGGGGCCTTCGTAACGGATAATCACCACATCGCCGGCAACGACTTTATCATTTAGAATCGCAGACACAGCATCATCCTGTGATTCAAATACGCGCGCGACGCCAGTGAACGTCCAGATAGATTCATCTACGCCGGCTGTTTTGACGATGCAGCCGCGCTCGGCAATATTGCCGAACAGAACCGCCAGACCGCCCTCTTTGGAATACGCATGTTCCACATTGCGGATACAACCGTTTTCGCGGTCGGCGTCCAGCGACTTCCAGTGCTCGGACTGCGAAAATGCCTCCAGTGACGGAACGCCACCCGGTGCCGCCAGATAGAGCCGTCGTGCCTCATCATTGGCAGAATTGACTACATCCCAGGCATCCGCAGCTTCGCCCAGATTTCCCGCATGCACGCACCCGGCATCAGCATGCAGGAGCCCCCCACGTTTCAACTCGGCCAGAATACCCATGATGCCGCCTGCACGATGCACATCCTCCAGATGATACTGGGACGATGGCGAAACCTTGCAAATATTGGGAATCTTGCGTGACATGCGGTCGATATCGGCCATGGTGAAATCCACGCCTGCCTCCTGAGCAATAGCCAATAGATGCAGCACCGTATTCGTGCTGCCCCCCATGGCGATATCCAGCGCAATGGCATTTTCGAAGGCATTGAACGTCGCAATCGAGCGCGGCAGCACCGACTCGTCATCCTGCTCGTAGTAACGTTTCGCCAGTTCCACGCTTAGTCTGCCAGCCTGTAGGAACAATTCTCTGCGATCAGCATGGGTTGCCACCAGCGAACCGTTGCCAGGAAGTGATAGCCCTAGCGCCTCGGTGAGGCAGTTCATCGAATTGGCAGTGAACATACCGGAGCAGGAACCACAGGTCGGGCATGCGGAACGCTCAATGGCGGCCACATCTTCATCTGTCTCGTTCGAATCGGCGGCTTTCACCATAGCGTCCACCAGATCCAGATGCAGTTCACGATTGTTGAGCGTGACCTTGCCCGCCTCCATCGGCCCACCGGAAACGAATACGGCCGGAATATTCAGCCGCATGGCCGCCATCAGCATACCCGGTGTAATCTTGTCGCAGTTGGAGATGCACACCAGCGCATCAGCGCAATGGGCATTGGCCATGTATTCCACCGAATCGGCAATCACCTCGCGACTCGGCAACGAGTACAGCATACCGCCATGTCCCATAGCAATACCGTCATCGACGGCTATCGTATTAAATTCCTTGGCTACGCCGCCAGCAGCTTCGATTTCACGCGCGACCATCTGCCCCAGATCTTTCAGGTGCACATGGCCGGGCACAAATTGGGTAAATGAATTCACCACTGCAATAATCGGCTTGTCAAAATCGCCGTCTTTCATGCCGGTAGCACGCCACAATGAGCGAGCGCCGGCCATATTGCGGCCATGGGTAGTCGTGCGTGAACGATATGCAGGCATAAAAATCTCCGGTTCAGAAATGAAAGCGAAGCGTACCCAGAGTTACGCCCCGATGCACGTGGACGTATATCGCCCTGTTTGATCCGTACAGATATTAATGCACCTGATTGCGCACTATCTTTCTTTTTTCAAATGGAATACCTCATGTCCATACTCAAAATCATTATGGTATTGGCCGGTGCTCCGGCTAGTGTTGGCATGTGACTGCTTATCTATTCAAACGTCTGGCCGGCATGATTCCATTATTGTTCGGCATCACCCTTATTTCTTTCGGTATGATGCATCTTGCGCCGGGCGAGCCGAGCGTGGTCGGGCAGGAATTTAATCCGAAAGTATCCGCTCAGGATATCGAGCGTTTGCGTTCTTACTACGGCCTGGATAAACCATTGTATGAACAATACTGGCGATGGCTACAACGCCTCGCTGTACTCGATTTCGGGCAATCGTTTTCGGCTGACGGACGAGCCGTGCTGGATAAAATCAGCGAGCGCATTCCAGTCACGCTGTGGATCAATGTGTTGGCCATGCTGTTGATTATCGCCATCGCCATCCCCATTGGCGTGGCCAGCGCTGTCCGGCGGGATTCGTTGTTTGATAAGGCTATGACGCTATTTGTATTTATCGGTTTCGCCATCCCCTCTTTCTGGCTGGGCTTGTTGCTGATGATCGGGCTTGGCGTCAATCTGAACTGGCTGCCGATTTCAGGCCTGCACGATTATAGCTGGCAACAAATGAGCTTCTGGCAACAACAGTCCGATATGTTGAAACATCTGATATTGCCCGTGTTTGTTTCTGCGATTGGAGGACTTGCCGGCATGAGCCGCTTTATGCGAACAGGCATGCTCGATGTCATTCGCGCCGATTATATTACGACGGCGCGAGCTATGGGCGTGACTGAGGGTAGCATCCGTTATCGCCTCGCCCTGAAAAACGCCATGCTGCCCATCATCACCCTGCTCGGCCTTTCTATTCCCGGTTTGATTGGCGGTTCGGTGATTGTCGAGCAATTATTTTCGCTGCCCGGTATGGGTTTATTATTTTATGAATCGGTATTGTCGCGCGATTACCCATTGGTCATGGGCATCGTGGTGATCGGTGCGGTATTGACCCTGCTGGGCAACCTGGTGGCCGATCTCTCCTATGCCTGGGCTGATCCGCGTATTCGCCATGGAGGCAAAGGATGATGACTGTGACATTGCAAGCCTTACGTCAACATTCGTTAATCCTGATTGGCGGAGCTGTTGTGCTTACAGTGGCGTTACTCGCACTACTGGCGCCCTGGATTGCGCCTTACGACCCTACCGATATCGATGTCAGCGTGATTTTAATGCCACCATCATGGCAACACTGGTGTGGTACCGATACGCTGGGTCGTGATGTGTTTTCGCGTATGTTGTTCGGAGCACGCGTGTCGCTGGCCGTGGGTTTTGTAGCGGTTGGCATCTCCATGCTGATCGGCTTGATGCTGGGCGCAGTCGCCGGCTATTTCGGAGGTCGCACTGATTCACTGATCATGCGCGCCACCGATATGGTGCTCTGTTTCCCTACCTTTTTCCTGATTCTGGCCGTCATCGCCTTTCTGGAACCATCAATCTGGAATATCATGATTGTGATCGGCCTGACCTCATGGATGGGCGTGGCGCGGCTGGTACGAGCTGAATTCCTCAGCCTAAGCCACCGTGAATTTGTGCTGGCTGCGCATAGTCTGGGGGTAGCGCCCATTCGTATGATGTGGCGCTATCTGTTGCCCAATGCCATGGGGCCGGTGCTGGTGTCGGCAATTCTGGGTGTTGCAGGAGCCGTATTGGTCGAATCAGGCTTGTCATTCCTCGGCCTCGGCGTGCAACCGCCCGACCCTTCCTGGGGCAATATTCTGACTGATGGTAAAGATAATATTCAAATCGCCTGGTGGATGTCGGTCTATCCCGGCATGGCCATTCTAATCACGGTATTGGGCTATAACCTGCTTGGCGAAGGGCTGCGGGATTATTTCGATCCCAAGCTGCGATCATAAGCGAAAAGGCACAGGTTTCACCACCAGGGTCACGATGAAAGATCAAGCGTATATGCAGATAGCGCTGGTGCAGGCCAAATTGGCTGCACAGGCCGGAGAAGTACCGGTCGGTGCTGTGCTGATCACTGCAGATGACCAGCAATTTATCAGCCACAACGCACCGATTTCACTGCATGACGCCAGCGCCCATGCGGAGATGCGGGTCATTCGGTCAGCCTGCGAAATGGTTGGGAATTACCGACTTACCGGCAGTACGCTGTATGTGACGCTGGAGCCATGCGCTATGTGTGCCGGGGCCATCGTGCATGCCCGCATTGCTCGGGTGGTATTTGGCGCAAACGATGCCAAAACAGGGGCTGTGGAATCATTGTATCAGCTATTGTCTGATCAGCGCTTAAATCATCAACCCGAAGTGGTTGGCGGCGTCATGGCGGATGCATCCACCGCATTGCTAAAACAGTTTTTCAGAGCCAGGCGATCATCAAGTCGATGATAAACGTTCCTTTAATATCTTCGCCAGCGCCTGCAGACGGAACGGCTTGCTCAACACACTGCTATTCGGCAATCGATCCTGTTTGCTCAGTACCAGGTGTCGATCATAAGCAGTTGCAAAAATAACCGGCAAATCCGGGTTGATCGCGCGCAATCGATTGGCAGTCTCCACCCCGCCCATCTCCGGCATCACCACATCCAGCACTGCAATATCGACGCTTTCAAGCCCGTCTTTGCCCAGTGCATCAACACCGTTATACGCAGTGATAACGCGATATCCCAGATGAGTGAGCAATGCTGAAGTCGTGGTCAGAACAATTTCCTCGTCATCGACCAGCAATACCGTTTCACCAGCACCTTTCGGCAAAGCTTCGGAACGCTCCTCGTATTCTACTGACTGCTCGTTATGTAAGGGAAAATAAATCCGGAATGTCGTGCCTTCGTGTTCCTTGCTGTCGATCTCAATGGCACCCTGATGCGATTGCACCACGCCGTACACGGTCGACAAACCCAGTCCGGTGCCCTCACCTACTTCCTTGGTGGTAAAAAAAGGATCAAATAATTGATCGCGAATAGATTCGGGAATGCCGCACCCGTTATCGCCCACGCTCAGCGCCACCCACGGCCCTTCGGCCAGGCCCTGATGCACTTCATGCAGACTGGATTGCTGTTCGATGCGTTGCAAACCAATGCTAATGCACGGTTTATGCACCGATTTCACGGCATCACGCGCATTGACCAGTAAATTCAGCACCAGTTGTTGCAATTGCACATGGTCACCCATCACAGTACATACATCATCCATATCAAAATCATGCTTCACTCGTATATTTTCAGGAATCCCAAGCTCCGCCAGTTCGAGTGCTTCCTGAAGAAACTTGTTAAATTCAATGGGCTGCATCCGGATCATACCCTTGCGGGCAAAGGTTAATAACTGGGCAATCATATTCGCTGCCCGATCACATAATTCGTTAATACGATCAATCCTGGCCCGACCTTCCGATGATAAGGATGCATCATGACCGATGAGATAAAGGTTTCCCGTCATGCCGGCCAGCATATTATTAAAATCATGCGCAATACCGCCGACCAGCGTGCCGACCCCCTCCATTTTCTGCGCTTGCAGCAATTGTGCTTCGGCTTGGCGCTGCTCGGTAATATCATGGGAAATCGCCAGTACGCTTACCTGCCCCTTGAGCAGAATCATACCCATGTGGGTTTCAACCGGATAAGTGCTGCCGTCGTGGCAGATATGCACGCCCTCAACGATTGCCGTGCCCTGCTCCTGCAAACGCTGCATATCTTCGTTAAAGCGCTGTATCGACATGCCCTCCACAATATCGAACACTGTTATGGCCCGCATTTGTTCGCGGCTGTAACCCAGCTTGCGACAAGCGGGTGCATTGATATCCAGAAAGCGACCATGTTCCGGATCGAATACAAAAATTCCATCCATGGCCTGATCAATCAGCGAGCGATATTGCGCTTCACTTTCCAGCCATTGGCGGGTGCGTTGATCAACGCGCTGATCCAGCGTGGCATTCAGCGTTTTCAATTCGGCAATGATGTGGACATTGTCCATTGCCAGCACCAGCGCTTCTGAAACACGGTGCAGCATGGCAAACGCATTCTGAAGATGATCTCCATCATCCGAGTCTGAAGCAAACATAAACATGCCGCTTGAAAAATCGCGATTGCTAAACGGAATCAACAATATTTCGCTGGCCTGAAATTGTTCGGCAAATGGCATCTTTATCGCAGCAGAGGACACCGCATCCAGCAACCGTGATTCGCGCTCACGTGTGGAAAGCCCTGCAAGCGATATATTGCGCCCATCCAGCGTTTCATTACAAAACGACAAACTCGAAGCAGCCACTTGCAAATGATCATGTTCCAGACTCCCGCAACAACAGAATGGAATATCTTTTAACAGGGAAATCCGTTCCAGCCCTTGAGCCAGAATCTCATCGGTATCTTGCAACGAGCTGATGGTTTCATGAATAAGTCCCAGCAACAGCATATCTTCACTCTGGCTGGCCAATCGTGCGTTCTCCGCCTCCAGCAATCGCACCCGTTCTTGCAATGCTGCAATATCCTGCTGCCGGATTTCGCTCATGAAGCCGTATTCCTGTTGGCAAATGCCAGCAGATGCTGCGCAACCCAGTCCGGCTCATCTTCCTGAATATAATGGCTGGCGGTACTGATCCGCTCCAGACAACTACCCGGAATTTCATCATGCAGTTTTTCCGCAATGGCGGCCGAAAGATAAGGGTCGGCATCGCCGCGCAGAATCAGTACCGGCAAGTCCAGATGGCGCAGGTCATCCTCGATATCGGTCAGGTTATGATTGTCCAGACATCGGGCAAAATGCAGAAATGCCTTTCTCCCGCCCGAGCTTTGCATGGGCGCTTGAAACATCTC
The DNA here is from genome assembly GCA_913056285.1 of uncultured Zetaproteobacteria bacterium. Lineage (GTDB taxonomy): Bacteria > Pseudomonadota > Zetaproteobacteria > Mariprofundales > Mariprofundaceae > Mariprofundus. The sequence goes on from CAJXNE010000058.1 coordinate 7,658, forward strand.
CATCAATGTTTCAGTAACGCTGTCTTTGTGATAAATACCATGTTCGATGAGTAAACGAAATGTACCCATGTCAAACGTACTCATTAAAAACTGACGGATGATTGGGGTGCGCATGGCGGTGATGGGTTGCACAGGCCAGAAATCATAAGCCACTGTATTGACCAGCATCAGGCTGATCAGCATCTCCGGATGACGAACGGCAAAAATCTGACCCATGCCACCACCCAGATCGTGACCGACAAAATGAAAACGGCTGATGCCCAGTGTATCAACAAATGTTTTTAGATATTCAGCGTGATTCTTGATGGCATACGGCTTATCCAGCGGCTTGTCCGATTCGCCGCAGCCCGGCAGATCAACAGCGATCACGTCATAACGATTTGACAACAGCGGGATGATATTACGCCAGATAAATGAATATGTTGTGATACCGTGCACCAGTAGCATGGTTTCACCTGCGCCCTGACGATGATAGGCCATGCGACATTCGCCGATTTCAGCATATTGAACCAAACGCTATTCCTCTCTTTGCATGTTTCTCTAGAGCCCGGACTATTCATAAATACTGCCGCGCCCTCACTTGTTCCTTTGCCCGCAACGCATCCTTCGTCAGTCGCTCGTATGCATTGCTACGAGTCTGTTCCTCAGAACCCGTTGCAAGCAAAGGGCCGGCGTGATCATCACAGCGATTCATGAATAGTCCGGGTTAAAGCAGTCGAATAACATCCGTCTCAATGGCAATAAGCTTCTTTTTATACAGTGCGCCGACCGCCTTTTTGTACATCTTCTTACTGATACCGAAATACTCAAAAATATCATCCGGCAAACTTTTGTCGCTAACCGCAATGACACCGCCATTTTTTCTCAATATCCGCAGAATGACTTGCGCAACATCGTCGGTCTTTTCGCCTGCTTTCAAATGCAGGCAGATATCAATACGCCCGTCTTCACGAATATTTCTGATAAAGCCATCCAGATGCTGACCTCGCCTGAGCGGACGGGCGGCCTCGCTATGATGTAATAAACCCCAGTGGGAATTTTCTACAATGACCTGATAGCCCAGCTCGCTTTTATTCGCGATCAACAGCGAGACAGCTTCTCCGGCCTGAAACTCATCTTCGGATTCGCGATAAAGAAAATCATCCAGCCGGGACGATGCTGCGATGCGGTCGCTATCCTCATCCAGATAAATACGTACCACATAGGATTTCCCAGCTTCCATGCGCGGCTTCTGCTCGGAAAATGGCGCCAGCAAATCTTTCGGTAAACCCCAGTTCAGAAATGCGCCAAGCGCAGTAACGTCCGTCACCTTCAGTAAAGAAAACTCGCCAACCATCGCATAGGGTTTCTCGGTAGTGGCAATCAATCGATCTTCCGAATCACGATAAATAAACACATTTAGTTCATCGCCAACACGACACGCGCTCGGCACATAACGCTTTGGCAGCAGAATCTCGCCTGCTTTGCCGCCATCGAGATAAACGCCGAACGCCACTTGCTTCACAACGCATAACTTATTCATTCGCCCAGTTTCAATCATTTTCGAATCATAGAGGTTCACCAGCGTACTCGCCAATAAATCAACTGTTTGATAAATCAACTTGGCGTCATTCGCAGCAATCCGTACGCTTGCGAACATGGTCGGAATTCTATTCGCAGCGCTATGCGGGCGGTCTGACACCTCTCACCGCACAATATTTCAATGTTGGCTTTTGAACAGGAAGCCATCATGCAAGGTGAATGGTGGCGTTTATGGACAGCGCACTTTACCCATTTCAAATATTCTCAACTGGTCATCAATAGTGCTGTCATGGCCGTCATGGGGATCATCGCAGGGCGATTTGCAAAAACATGGCAAATTGCGCTGGTTTTTCTGATTGCCATGCCAATCATGACCGGATTATTACTCGCCACCTCGCCGCAGCTGCTGTTTTATCGTGGGGCAACCGGCATCGCGGCCATGATGTGGATGTTAGCGACATGGTTTTTGATTGGTGAAAGCAAGCGATTCTCGCTTGGTTTCTGGCTGGGCTCATTCTTGCTGCTGTTGTTTGCGGCCAAGGCAGGGGTGGCATGCTTTAACGGCTTGCACCAGCTTCACCTCACCAAAACAGGGGACAATCCTCAGTATCGCGGCCCGTATGCAAATAAACCGAACCGAACCAATCTCTACCGACAGAATTGCGTATATGTCTAACATTGCCATTGCTCTGGTGCACCACCCTGTTCTGAATCGCCTTGGCGCTAGCACCACCACGGCCATCACTTCCATTGATGTGCATGATTTCGCCCGCAGTTGTGCCTTTTATGATGTCGCGCCGGTTTATATGGTGCACCCCGCTGCCGGCATGCACTCGCTGATTCACGATATGACCGATTACTATCTGAGCGGCGCCGGCGGGGAGAGAAATCCGCCCCGAAAAAAGGTTTTGCGGGCTGTTCGCTGTGTCAATTCCATTCAAGATATCCTCAAAGAACAGGATTATCAGCTATGGTACACTTCAGCCACAGCGCCGGATGCTGCATGCATTGAACCTTCCAAATTACTGGAAATTAAAGGGAAACATCTGATTGTACTCGGCACCGGATGGGGGCTGGATGTCAAAAACATGCCAAAGGAAAATGGATGGTTGTCACCCATCGAAGGTGTCGGTAAAGTGCGCCACCTTTCTGTCAGGGCTGCTTTGGCAATTTATCTGGATCGTCTGAGAAAAATTTAAGAAAAAACCTGAACAGAAGCTAAGTTTCGGAGGCAAAAAACAATGCGTGCACTGGATGATATAACCAAGGATCAGCTACGTAACGATATCCCGTCATTTCGTGAGGGCGATACTGTCCGCGTAAATGTTCGTATTATCGACTTTAAAGATACCAAAAAGGGCGTAGTCAAAACCGAGCGCCTGCAGGCTTATGAAGGCATTGTCATCGCTCGTCATAATAAGGGTATCTCAAGCAGCTTTACCGTACGCAAGATTTCCAGCAATGTTGGTGTTGAACGTATTTTTCCGCTGCATTCCCCCATGCTGGAGAGCGTCAAGGTGGTGCGTCATGGCCGCGTTCGTCGCGCCAAGTTGTACTACCTGCGCGAACTGCGCGGCAAGGCTGCGCGTATCCGCGAGCGCCGCGTCTAGGGCCTGTTCA
>CAJXNE010000059.1 GCA_913056285.1 uncultured Zetaproteobacteria bacterium
CGACGGGCCGGTCAGTTGCGTTGCCATAGTTGCGGATTTCGGCGCAGAACACCGAAAACATGCGAGTCGTGCGGCGAAGCTGCATTTTTACCCTTGGGCGAGGGGACTGAAAAACTGGATGAGTGGCTGGCGGAACACATTCCCGAACTGCGATTTGCCCGTTTTGACCGTGATATGATTACCAGCCATACGCGTCTGGAACATACGCTGACCGCCTTTGAGCAGGGAGAGATCGATTGTCTGGTTGGCACACAGATGCTGGTCAAGGGGCACGATTTTCCCAACGTAACGCTGGTGGGCGTCATTAATGCTGATCTCGGCGTCAATATGCCGGACTTTCGTGCTGCTGAACGCTGGTGGCAGCAAATGACTCAGGTGACAGGCCGGGCTGGGCGTGGTCTCAAAGCGGGCAAGGTAATCATTCAGACGCGAATGCCGGAGGCGGACTGGTTTGCGCGTATCAATGAATCGCAGGCTGAAGCAACGATGAATGATGAATTGCAACTCAGAAAAATGTTATCTTTTCCGCCTTATGGTCGCTGGGTTCGCATGGTGTTTTCGGCCAGAAAAATAGACAAGGCGACAGCCCTTGCTGCTCATGTCGCACGGGCATGTGAGGCGCTGGAAGGCATCAATATCAGCGGCCCGATGCCATGTTCGATGGAACGGCTGGCTGGAAAATATCGCATTGAAGTGTTGTTGCGTGACGCGACTCGAAAAATATTACCATGGAAACTGGGTCCGATTCTGGCTGCACTGATTCCACCCCGCGATGTGCGTATTCGGGTTGATGTCGATCCGCAAGATATGATGTAGACCCATCGTGGGGCTACACCCTTCGGGCGTGCTAAAGCACGTCCAATTGCTCCATCCTGAGTTGTGTGATGCAAGCATATCGTAGGTTACGGAGGTGCGGCTTTAGCCGCGCATAGCTCTGTATGTGGTTGTGACGGCATCGCCATGGGTGGCGATGGGGGGGGTGACCATTATTCAAGATAATATTCAATAGTCTTGACTATTCTGCAATAAAGTAGATAATAGTCGATGTGAAACGTTATCTATCTGATCGGATTCTGTCCGACCTCGACAACAAAATGGTCATGCTGACAGGGCCGCGTCAGGTTGGGAAAACGACGCTGGCCAAGGCATTGCAAAGCCAGTTCAAACAGGCGCAGTATCTGAACTGGGATGTAATGGATGATCGTCGTATTCTGATGGCGCAGACCTGGAGCATTCGGTCTGATCTGTTGGTACTTGATGAGATTCACAAAATGCGACATTGGAAACAATATCTTAAAGGCGTGGTGGATGGTCGCATGGAGGGGCAATCCATTCTGGTGACCGGCAGTGCGCGCATGGATACATTCAGGCAGTCTGGAGCATCGCTGGCAGGGCGTTATTTCCATATGCGCTTGCACCCTTTCTCGGTGAGGGAGTGGGTTGAATTGACAGATGCCAAACCTGATGATGCGCTGGATCGCCTGATTGAACGCGGCGGTATGCCTGAACCGTTTCTGGCGGATGATCCGGTACAGGCGTTACGGTGGCGGCAACAGTATTTCACTGATCTGGTGCGTGAGGATGTGGTGGAGTTTTCACGTATTCAGGAAATCAGGGTGATGCGGCTATTGGTGGCGCTATTACGTGAGCGTGTGGGTTCGCCCCTGTCTGTCGCTTCACTGGCCCGTGATCTTCAGGTTGCGCCCAATACTGTAAGCAAATACCTGGATGTTCTTGAATCTCTGTATGTTATTTTTCTGGTTCGGCCATTTCATCGCAATGTCGCTCGGGCTATTTTGAAAGCGCCCAAAGTGTATTTTTTCGATACGCCATATGTGTGTGGCGATGACGGCGTACAATGGGAAAATGCCTGCGCTGCGATGCTGTTAAAACATGTGCACTTTGAACAGGATGTGCTGGGTAAACAGTTCACGCTGCATTATTTGAGAACCAAAGAGGGTGCTGAGATCGATTTTGTGCTGTGCGAAGGTGGCGAGCCTGTCCAGTTGATCGAGTGCAAACATGCAGATCGCCAACCTGCATCGGCGCTCATAAAATTTGCCGGGCAGTTTCCACAAGCCGAGGCGATTCAGCTGGTGCGCGAACTGCGCCAGGAAGAATTTCGTCGGCCTGTATCCATTATTCGGGGGGCGGACTGGCTGGCGCAATTATCAGCCTGACGCGCCGCAGGCGTTAGTCGGGAAATATCGACTGAACATGATGCTTCCAGCTCATGGTCGAGCCCGTGCTTCACCATAAACTTCCCGCTTTACCTTTGTTTGCGTACCTTTGCGTCCTTTGCGGTAAGTGACTGTATGATTTTAGCCGTTTTTTGTCTGGAGAAATGATGAACGAAAATAAAATCCGCGTCGAAGGCGCGCGAGTGCATAATCTGAAAAATATCAGTATTGATATTCCGCGTGATAGGCTGGTAGTAATCACTGGCGTGTCTGGCTCCGGCAAATCGAGTCTGGCTTTTGATACGCTGTATGCCGAAGGGCAGCGGCGTTATGTCGAATCCTTGTCCGCTTACGCACGCCAGTTTCTGGGTATGATGGAGCGTCCCGATGTCGATGCCATTGAAGGCTTGTCGCCAGCCATTTCTATTGAGCAGAAAACCACCAGTCGCAACCCGCGCTCTACGGTCGGCACCATTACCGAAGTCTATGATTATCTGCGCCTGCTGTTTGCCCGTATCGGGCAACCCTATTGCCATAGCTGTGGCAAACCGATTACTTCGCAACCGGCCAGCGTCATTATTGACCAGTTGGAACAACTCGATGACGGAACCAAGCTGCAATTATTAGCGCCTATTGCGCGCGGCAGGAAGGGAGAGTTTCGAAAAGAGCTGGAGCAGGCAGGCAAAGATGGCTTTGTGCGCGTACGCATTGATGGCGAGGTGATGGCGCTCGAAGATGCGCCGGCGCTGAAAAAAAACATCAAACACAATATCGAACTGGTCGTGGATCGGCTGGTGATTCGGGCTGGAATTCGAACCCGTCTGGCCGATTCGGTTGAGACAGCGTTGCGTTATGGCGAAGGTTTGATGATTGCGCTGGTCGGGGCCAGTGAGAACGTGTTTTCCGAGCGTTTCGCCTGTGCGGATTGCGGTATTTCTTATCCGGAAATTGAACCGCGTTTGTTTTCATTTAATTCTCCAGCAGGGGCCTGTCCATCCTGTGACGGCTTAGGTAGCAAAACGGTATTCGATCCGGCCCTGGTGGTGCCGGATGCGTCCTTATCGCTGGCCGATGGCGCGATTGCTCCGTGGGCGGGGCGAGAAACATTTATGTATCGCCAGACGCTGGAAGCGGTCGCTGCCTTTGTCGATGCCGATATGGATATGCCGTTTGGCGACTTGAGTGAGGCGGCGCGCAAGGTGCTGCTCTACGGCAGTGGCAGAAAAAAAGTTCGTTTTGTCTATGAGACGCCGGGTCAGAACCGCATTATTGAACGCCCGTTTGAAGGTGTGATTCCCAATCTGGAGCGGCGATATCGGGAAACGAGTTCGGATGATGTGCGCGAGGCGCTGAGTCAATATATCAACACCATTGATTGCCCCGCCTGCGCCGGTTCGCGGCTGTGCAAGGCGGCGCGGCATGTTCGCATTGCTGGCTTATCGCTGCCGGAATTTACCGCCATGCCGCTACGTGAATGTCAGGCATGGGTGAATCATTTGAATCTGTCCGAACAACAGCAAACGATTGCCGATCGGGTGGTTGAGGAGATTTCTGCGCGTCTCGGTTTTATGATTGAAGTGGGCCTGGATTACCTGAGTCTGGAGCGTACCGCTGGCACATTATCGGGCGGCGAGGCGCAGCGCATTCGTCTGGCTACCCAGATTGGCTCGGCGCTGGTCGGCGTGCTGTATATTCTCGATGAACCATCCATCGGCCTGCATCAGCGCGATAATGATCGTTTATTGGCAACGCTCAGGCGCTTGCGTGATCTGGGCAATTCGGTGATTGTGGTCGAGCATGATGAAGATGCGATTCGAACCGCCGATTGGGTGATTGATATGGGGCCTGCGGCTGGCGCGCATGGCGGCGAGGTGGTGGCAGAGGGTGAACTCAGCGATATCCTGAATGCCGATACGCTGACTGCCGATTATCTGACCGGGCGCAAGCATATTGCCATTCCGAAACGGCGCAAGGTGTTGAAGAAACATGCCATGATTGGTGTGGAAGGGGCGTGCGGGCACAATCTGAAACAGGTCACTGCATTATTTCCATTGTCCCGGTTCTCCTGCGTGACCGGCGTATCCGGCTCGGGGAAATCCACATTAACCAACGACACCTTGTTTAAGGCGCTGGCCAAAGCCAAGGGATTGAAGACGGATCGGGTAGGCGCGCACGAAAAACTGCTCGGCGCGGATTTAATCGATAAAATCATTGATATCGACCAGAGCCCGATTGGCCGTACGCCGCGCTCCAATCCGGCTACATATACCGGCATTTTCACGCCGATTCGCGAATTCTTTGCGCAGGTGCCGGAATCGCGGGCGCGCGGCTATAAGCCGGGTCGATTCTCGTTCAATGTCAAAGGGGGCAGGTGCGAAGCCTGTCAGGGCGATGGCATCATCAAGGTTGAAATGCATTTTTTGCCCGATGTCTATGTACATTGCGAAGCCTGTCAGGGCAAACGCTATAACCGCGAAACGCTGGATATACGGTATAAGGGCAAAACGATTGATGATGTGCTGCATATGACTGTCGATGAGGCGCTGGAATTCTTTGCCGCTATTCCGCCACTGAAAAACCGCTTAAGCACATTGCAGCAAGTGGGTTTAGGTTATATTCAACTGGGGCAATCGGCCACGACGTTATCGGGCGGCGAAGCCCAGCGAGTCAAATTATCGAAGGAACTGGCGCGTCGCGCTACCGGCGATACGTTATACATTCTTGATGAACCGACCACCGGATTACACTTTCACGATGTTGCCAAGTTGCTTGATGTATTGCATGCGCTGGTGGATCGCGGCAATACGGTGATAGTCATCGAGCATAATCTTGATGTGATTAAAACGGCTGACTGGATTGTCGATCTCGGCCCCGAAGGCGGCGATAAAGGTGGTGAGATTGTCATTGCCGGCACGCCGGAGCAGGTCGCCAAATGCGCAGCATCACATACCGGCTTTTATCTGAAATCTTTTCTCTGACTCTTTTTTCTTGAGTTGCCAATACATATGGCGTACAATTCATTTGTACACTATACGATTGGAGCAAGGCATGGAAAGAATAGCTGTCAGTGAATTCAGAGCAAATTTACTCGGGTTCCTTAGAAAAGTTGAGCGAGGAGAAGAGATCACGTTAACGTCAAGAGGGCATGAAGTTGCCAAAATCATCCCTCCCGATAACAAGATGGAGCAAGCGAAACATACGCTTCAGCAATTACGAAAAACCGCCATCCTCCATGATGTGTTATCTCCGGTAGAAGAAACGTGGAAGGTCATGAAGTGATTGTAGTCGATACGCATGTCATTCTTTGGGATGCCTTAAAGCCTGAATTACTTTCGACGCATGCAAAAGAAGCCATAGCCCGAGCCAATCAGGAAGATGGGATCATCTTTTGTGACATTTCGTTATGGGAGATAGCCATGCTTGTTCAAAAAGGAAGAATCAGCGTGGCAGCTTCTTATCTGGAATTTATCAAACTGATTTTTGCATCCAATCAATACAAACTTCAAGGTATAACGCCCGAGATTGCCGAATTGTCAACGCAACTCCCGGAAGACATCAATAAAGACCCGGCAGACAGAATAATTGCCGCCACATCAATAATCAGGAAAACCCCTTTGCTGACTGCTGATAGCAATTTACGTCAAGCCGGGATGCTTACAACCATCTGGTAAGATTCTGTGATCGGGCATCGGATTTCGGCATGTTGCCTTTGCGTGTGGATGCATGAAAAAATTCACACAACGATTGCAGTGTTAGCACGCAGTCGCTAACCATCATCTTCTGCATCAGCGTGGCTGCACTTTTATGGTGGTTTCCTGCCTTATTGTCGATACTGTAAATGAGTATATTGGTATCCACACAATAACGTTTAACGTTCATGTAGCGTATTCCGATCAGGATTACTTTAGCTTGAGCATAGCCCAATAGGTTGCCCGTAGCAACATGAACGCATCTTTATACTTTTGCCAGGAAACATCGTGGTTATGTATCGTTATTTTTAACAAAAGATATTGATATACCCTGTTATGTATATTGCCTGTCAAATGACTGGGTTTGGCCGAACCCAGCTGGTCGCAAATGTCACAATTAGCTGAGTTTAGAGTGGTGCAGGTTAGGGCCAGTAAGTGACTTTGGCGGTGCAGGTTTCGGAAATTTCGATGCGGGAAACGCGCAGGCGATCATTGTCCAATCGGTTGCTCATTTCTTTGTAGAGTTCCAATGCGACATTTTCGCTGGATGGATTGATTGTGTCGAATGGAGGCACATCATTTAAATTGTAGTGGTCCCATGGCTCCAACGCGGCTTTCAGTTCATCTTTCATGATTTTGTAGTCGATACCAAGCCCGATTTCATCCAGCATTTCACATTCGATATACAGGGTGACATGCCAGTTGTGGCCGTGCAGGCGGGCGCAGTTGCCGGGATAACCGCGTAAACTATGGGCGGCAGAGAAATGGGTGGTGATCGATAATTCAAAATGACCGCTCATTTGCGTGCTCCGGGTAACAATATGGCTGCTGAAACGGTGCGACCCTCGCCAACCAAGATGTTATAGGTGCGGGCTGCGGACCGGGAATCCATGCATTCAAAACCAATATGACGTTCCGCCATATACGATAAAATATCACTATTCGGAAATGTTGTCAGGCGACCTGTTCCCAGAATCAGCACTTCAGGTGCAGGTTCTGAGAGTGGGGCAAGGTGCGCTATGCTTATATCACGGAATCGCTCAGGGCCCCAGTTGTCGTTTAACTTGCCCTGGTGAATTGAAATGCCTGATCCATAACTGGTTTGGTTCACTTGCAGGTAATCATCGGCATAACCGGTGAACATAAGCGTGCCTGCGGCCAGCTGGGGGCTGATATCGCCTTTCATGCGGGGATGCTAGGGCAGAAAACCGGTGAGATAATCAGGGCCGTGCTTCCATGGCTTTGATGTCGTCTTCATTCGATTTGAAGCGACCGGCCAGCGACATCATGACCGGGCTGGCGACATAGATGGATGAATACGTACCGACCACAATACCGGCAATCAGTGCGAAAGCAAAGTCATGAATCACTTCACCGCCCAGGAAAAACAGTGCAAATACCACCAGCAATGTAGTAAATGATGTCATCAGGGTGCGGCCCAGTGTCTGATTAATTGAGCCGTTCACTACGCTGATTTCATCAGCCGGTGTTTTGCGTTTTCTGTTGGCAGCAAAATTTTCTCGAATGCGGTCGAAGACCACAATGGTGTCGTTGAGTGAATAACCGATCACCGTTAGCAGCGCGGCAATTACAGGCAGGGAGAATTCTTTGCCGGTGATGGCGAACAGACCGAGCACGATGGTGATATCATGCAGCAGAGCCGCATCGGCGCCGAGCGCAAAACGAAATTCGAAACGGAAAGTGACATAGACAAGAATGGCCAGCATGGAGATTAGCACAGCCATAATGCCAGCCTGCGTCAGTTCGTCACCCACCTGCGGGCCGACATATTCCACCCGGCGCATTTCAACTGCGTCCGCCGTGAATTTCTCACTTAAGCCATCCAGAATCGCGGTGCTGATGGTAGAGGATTTCTCACCCTCCCTGTTTTGCACCCGAATCAGGATTTCTTCCGGCGAACCGAATTCCTGAATGATAGCATTGCCGTAACCTTTCGGGGAAATCGAGCTGCGCACATCGGCAATGGACGGCGCTTTATCAAATTTCACTTCCACCAGCGTACCGCCGGTAAAGTCGATGCCGAAGTTCAGGCCTTTGACTGCCAGCATGCCCAATGAGACGAGAATCATCAGGGCGGAAATGGTCAGGGCGATTTTGCGTTTGCCGATAAAATCAATATTGATGTCGGGGCGAATCAGTTGCATATCAGTTACCTTAAATACTTAATTTTTCGATACGACCGCGTTTGGCGGTTGACGTCGCAATAATAGCGCGGGTGACGGTAATGGCGGTAAACATCGAAGCCAGAATACCGACGGACAGGGTCACTGCGAATCCTTTCACAGGGCCGGAACCGAACTGGAACAGCACGATAGCGGAAATCAGGGTGGTGATGTTGGCATCGACAATGGTTGAGAAAGCTTTGTCGTAGCCGCCGTCAATCGCAGCCAGCGGCGTTTTACCCAAATGCAATTCTTCGCGAATACGCTCGAAGATCAATACATTGGCATCCACCGCCATACCGATGGTTAACACGATACCGGCAATGCCCGGCAGGGTTAGCGTGCCGCCGATGATGCTCATGGCAGCCAGAATCAGCAGCATATTAAAAATCAGCGCTACATTGGCGACCATGCCGAACATGCGGTAATACACGGCCATGAAAATCAGTACCAGAATACAACCGACGATGATCGAATTCATACCCTGATCAATCGAATCCTGACCGAGGCTGGGGCCGATGGATCGCTCTTCCACCACTTTGACAGGGGCGGGAAGAGCGCCGGCGCGCAGCACAATAGCCAGATCATGTGCTTCAGCCGGTGAGAAACCGCCGGTAATCTGGGCGGAGCCGCCGGCAATGCGTTCACGAATCACGGGTGCGGAATTCACCGTGCCTTCCAGAATAATGGCAAAGCGTTCGCCGACATGGGCTGCGGTCAGTTTATCGAATTTGCGTGCGCCCTTGCTGTTGAATTTCAGGGTGACGGCATATTCATTATAACGGGAATCAATGGAAACGCGCGCATCGGCGATTTCGGTGCCGGAGAGTTGCGTACGTTTTTTCAGCAAGTATGGCTGTCGATAGCTCTTGCCACTGCGTGTCTGCTCGGGGCCATACATAATGATGTCACCAGCGGGCAAACTGCCGGATAAGGCTTTGTCGAGATCACCTTTTTCATCTACCAGCTTGAATTCCAGTTGTGCGGTGCGGCCAATCAACTGCTTGGCGTGGGCGGTATCTTCATAGCCGGGAATCTGTACCAGAATGCGCTGTTTACCCTGCTTGACGATGACCGGCTCGGTGGTGCCCAACGCATCAATACGGCCACGAATTACTTCAATGGCCTGATCAACGGCAAATTTGCGTGTTTCATCCGCCACGCTTTCTTTCAGAACCAGTGTAAACGTATTATCCACCGCCGGGGACAAGGTGTAATTGTTGAATGTTTCATTCAATAACGATTCTGCAGCGCTGATATCACCGGGTTTCTTGATGGTGATAATCAGATGATTGCCATCGACAGCCAGTTTGCGATAGCGGATTTTTGCTTTGCGCAGGGTTTGACGCGCCGTATCGATATCTTCCTCAACACTGTGGGACACCGCTTTATCGACATCCACATCGAGCACCAAATGAATGCCGCCCTTCAGATCCAGGCCAAGGCTCATGGGGTGGCTTAATGAAGCAGGCCACCAGGAGGGCACGGAGGTGACATTGGGCAACGAAGCCATGATTGATACGGCCAGTACGGCCAAAATCATCCAGATTTTCCAGCGTGGGAAGCTATGCATGGTGTGAATCCTTAAGCGTATTTATTAGTTGTAACAGTGAGTTGCGTGTTTAGTCTGCCAGTCCGATAATGGTATCTCGCTTGACTTTAACGCGAACGCCATCGGCAATATCAATCTTCAGGATATCATCCTTGACATCGGTAATCTTGCCGTAAAAGCCGCCGCCGGTAATGACCGAGTCGCCTTTCTTCAACTCGTCGATCAGGGTGCGTTGCTGCTTTAGTTTTTTCTGCTGCGGACGGATAAGCAGGAAATAAAAGATGACCATGATCAATACCAGTGGAATTAACGAGGCGATTCCGCCGCCTGCGCCTGCCGCCGGAGCAGCTTGGGCGAATGCCGGTGTAATGACAGCCATCGCAGCCGCAATGGATGCGATGATAGAAGAATAACGTGTTTTCATGATGGATAGTGCTCCTGAGTATTGTGCCAATATATAAAGGGCGGCGATTATGCCTGTCTGCGATAGCGTTGTAAAAACCTGTCTCGAAATTCGGGCCAGTTCCCTTGCTCAAGCGCGGTTCTGGCCCGGTGCATAAGTCCGCAATAGTAGTGTAGATTATGCAAAGTATTCAACCTTGAACTTAAGATTTCTTTTGCCATATACAAATGCCGCAGATAAGCGCGCGAAAAATGTGTGCAGGTGTAACAACTACATCCCTGCATGATCGGCTGCTCATCATCGAAATGTTTGAGGTTCTTGATATTGATTTTACCATCATCGGTAAACAACGTGCCGTTTCTGGCATTTCGGCTCGGCATGACGCAATCAAACATATCGATGCCGCGATCAATGCCTTCGATCAAATCATCGGGCGTACCCACGCCCATTACATAATGCGGTTTATCGGCAGGCAGATGC
>CAJXNE010000060.1 GCA_913056285.1 uncultured Zetaproteobacteria bacterium
GCTGCGCCTTTTCAACATCGTAATCAGCCGCCTGCAACAGTTTCAGAATAATATTCTCGACATCTTCGCCCACGTAGCCTGCTTCGGTCAGCGTCGTCGCATCGGCCATCACGAACGGCACATCAAAAACGCGTGCCAGCGTCTGAGCCAGCAGCGTCTTGCCGCAACCGGTAGGGCCAAGCAATAACACATTCGACTTGGAAATTTCGACATCGGATTTTTCATTGTGGGCAATGCGTTTGTAATGATTATAGACCGCCACAGACAGCAACCGCTTCGGGCCTTCCTGACCAATCACATAATCATCGAGGAATGCCTTGATTTCAGTCGGGCGCGGTAACCCACCCTCTTTTTTGCCGTCCTCTTTCTGTTCGCCGGAAAGCTCTTCGACGATAATTTCGTTACACAACTCAATGCATTCGTCGCAGATAAAAACAGTTGGTCCGGCAATAAGTTTTTTAACATCATGCTGCGATTTACCGCAGAATGAGCAATATAAGGTATTGTCGCCGCCGCTATTTTTCGTCGTCATCTGAACCCCGGTTAGCCTGATTTTCGCCCACATCCGCTCGGGAGGTAAGCACATCATCAACCAAACCGTAAGCTTTCGCCTCATCAGCGGTCAAGAAATAATCCCGTTCCACATCATCAGAAAGCTTGTCCAGAGGTTGTCCGGTATGTCTTGCCAGCATTTCGTTCAGGTGCTCTTTGAGTTTGAGAATCTCGCGCGCATGAATTTCGATATCGGTGGCCTGCCCCTGAAATCCACCCAACGGCTGATGAATCATAATGCGCGCATTGGGCAGTGCGTAGCGCTTACCCGCCGTACCTGCCGCCAGCAAATGCGCACCCATACTGGCCGCCTGACCGACGCACAGCGTAGACACATCGCAGCGGATATATTGCATGGTATCGTAAATCGCCAGACCGGACGTCACCACGCCGCCGGGACTATTGATGTAGAGATAAATATCCTTGTCAGGCCCTTCTGATTCAAGAAACAGTAACTGGGCAATCATCAGATTGGCCATGTGATCATCGACAGGCCCGTTGAGAAAAATAATGCGTTCTTTGAGCAACCGGGAAAAAATATCGTAGGAGCGTTCCCCTCTTGCTGTTTGCTCGACCACCATTGGAACCAGATTCATATATTCTCCTATTATGCTCACTATATCGCGTATTTATTCAACTCGCATATAAAATCATTGGTGCGCTGAATGCGACGCAAGTCGCGTTGCAACGCCCAAACGATTGTTACCCCTGTTCTTGTTCCGCCTGCCATGCAGACAACGCTTTGGTGACAGCTTTGGTCTTGGCTTCAGAGGCAATATACTCGATGCACTTACGTTCCAGCAAGCCTTCACTCACCGAGGCCATTTGTTCCTGCTGACCGCGAATCCATGTTTTGAACTGTTCACGCTGCTCCTCGGGGTATTGTTGTGATTGGCGGTCCAGTTCGGCATCAATCTCGGCAGCATCGACATTCAGATCAGCGATTTCACGTACTTTTTGCAGCAACACAGATAATTTCAGACCACGCTCGGAACGTGTGCGCACTTCCTGCTTGAATGCGTCATCCTTGAGCATATCCGCCGGCGCTTGCATGCCTTGCTGCTTCATGTTTTCCAGCACGCGCCTGGTGGTCTCGCGCATATCCTGTTCCAGCAATGTTTCCGGTAAGCTAATCTCGTGAGCTGCCAGCAGCGCATCAAGTGCTGCTTCGCGGGTAGCAGAAAATGTTGCCTGTTCAGCTTCTTCATCCAGACGCTGCTCGGCATCGGCACGCAGCCCTGCCCCATCATCAAAGCCCAGCATCACAGCCAGTGCATCTTCATTTTCAGCCGTTTCAGGCTTACCGACACTCTTCACCACTGTAGCAAAGCTGGCATCCTTGCCCGCCAGATGCGCAGCCTGATAATCCACCGGGAAACTCACCTCAACATTCACTTCATCGCCGGCAACTGCGCCAATCAACTGCTCTTCAAAGCCGGGAATAAAACGACCCTCACCCAACACCAGCGGCACATCTTCACCCTTGCCGCCATCAAATTCTTCGCCATCGATCACGCCGACAAAGTCGATATGCAACTGGTCACCGTTCTCAGCCTTACGCTCGGCTTCAATCTCAAATTTCACCTGCGATTTCTGCAAGCGTTCAATCACAGCATCGATATCACTGGTTTCCACTTCAACCGTAGTCGCATCAAATTTCAGTTTCGAAAGATCAGTCAAATCGACCGTCGGCCATGTCGTGACTTTCATGGTGAATTCAAAGCCGGCAGCTGGCTGCGTAGCTGGCAAATCCAGCATCGGCTGCACCGCGGGCGTCAAGCCGGATGATTCGATAGCGGCAACATAATGCGCTTGCACCAGTTCAGACACCGTATCTTCATGCAACTTGGGGCCAAACTGCTGCTTCAAATGCGCCGGAGGCGTTTTGCCCGGACGAAAGCCCGGCAATTTAGCCTGACGGCTGAGCTTCAATAACTGCTCATTATAAATGCGGTCATACTCGCCCTGCGGCACCGTGACATGCACCTGATATTCATTTGCACCCAACTCTTTTACATCTGTTTGAATCATCGTATTCATCTCCAAGTGGTACGAGGAGGGGGAGTCGAACCCCCACACCAAAGGTACTGGCACCTAAAGCCAGCGCGTCTACCAGTTCCGCCATCCTCGCCTATACGTTTGCATTGTGTAACTCTTGAATAACAAAATGACGGATTCTATCATGTTGTTATTCATTCGTTGGATTTTCGCAACGCGACATACGTCGCTCTTGGGTATCGCAATCAAATATACTTAACGCAAAAGGCTCGCAAGCAGCGGACCTTTTAACCAATCAGACGAATGCCAGCCAATGTTTATCGGCGTCACTACGGCCATGTACAACATCGAAATATTTTTTCTGTAGCACTTCAGTGACCGGGCCACGCGAACCGCTGCCGATAGTACGACCATCGAGTTCACGAATCGGCGTCACTTCGGCTGCCGTGCCGGTAAAGAAGGCTTCATCCGCCACATACACTTCATCACGTGTAATGCGCTTTTCGCGCACTTCATAACCGGCTTCTCTGGCTAGTTGAATGACTGTGGCACGCGTAATGCCATCCAGCGCACTACTTAATTCCGGCGTATAAATCACACCATCGTACACCATAAAAAAGTTCTCCCCGCTGCCTTCGGCCACGAACCCATCCACATCCAGAAACAGCGCTTCATCGTAACCGTCACGCTGGGCATCGGACAGACCCAGCATGGAATTAATATAATTGCCATTGGCCTTGGCCTTGCACATCGCCACATTGACATGGTGGCGGGTAAATGAGGAGGTGCGAATACGAATACCCTTCTCCAGCGCTTCCGCACCCAGATAGGCGCCCCAATTCCACGCCGCCACAATCACATGCGTTTTTAGATTATCAGCTCTGAGTCCCATGCCTTCGGAACCGTAAAACACCATGGGGCGCAAATAGGCCGAATCCAGTCCGTTCTCACGCACCGCAGCCAGCTGCGCTTCGTTTATCTCGTCTTTAGAAAAAGGCATTGCCATATTCATGATTTTTGCCGACCGGAACAAACGGTCTGTATGCGCTTGCAGGCGAAAAATCGCAGTGCCGGCATCCGCATTATAGGCGCGCACGCCTTCAAACACACCCATGCCGTAATGCAGTGTATGCGTCAGCACATGCACTTTCGCCTCGCGCCAATCCACCATTTCGCCATCGAACCAAATTAAGCCGTCACGATCTGCAAAGTTCATCGCTCCACTCCTGAAAAAAAGTTCCCGAAATGTAACGCTTCACAACAGGCGGCGCCATCGTTTACATGAAACGAACAACGCGTCTGCATGGACTTTTTCCACCCCGTGGTATGAGACATTACCACGGGGTGGAAAAAGTCCATGCGCGTTAGGCGTGCAATGACATTTTGCCGTGCTAGCTTGGCGGCATGATTCGTGGAGAACACTTGAGCAAGTTGTATGGCGATGTCGCGGCATTAACCCCGACTGATATTCATATCCGGTCAGGCAAGATTACTGCCATTATGGGTGGCTCCGGCTCCGGCAAAACCACGCTGCTTCGGCTGCTGGCCGGGCTGGAAAAGCCGAGCTCCGGTCATGTCTGGTATGGCGATGAAGATTTATGCGCTATTGCCGACAAGCGCTTATACGAACTGCGTCAAAGCATGGGGATGCTATTTCAGTATTCTGCTCTGCTGAACTCCATGAATGTCTACGATAATGTTGCATTTCCGCTGCACGAACATACCGAACTCGATGAAACAGTGATTCAGACGATGGTGTCGATGAAATTGGAACAGGTCGGTCTGCGCGGCTTTGAGGATATGATGCCATCCGAGTTGTCCGGCGGCATGGCCAAGCGCGTCGCTTTTGCCCGTGCCATGGCCATGGATCCGAAAATTGTTTTTTTTGATGAACCCACGTCCGGACTGGATCCGATTTCTGCGGGCGTAATCAGCACATTGATTCAGAATACGGCGGAGAAAAACCGCATGACATCGATTGTCGTAACCCATGATGTGAAGGCGGGTTTATCGATTGCCGATCATGTGATTCTGCTCTGGCAGGGGCGCATTATCGCCAAGGGGCCGCCTGATTCGATTCGCGACAGTGATGATGAACGTGTGCAACAATTCCTGGAAGGCCGTCCGAATGGCCCGATCCCGTTTTCCCGCAGCACTACATCCTATATTGATGACCTGACGCACAGACCAGGCACAGTGCGGCTGGAATCATGATCTGTTATTGATACTTACTATTATGAGTGAACTTTCTATCAAGCAATCTGCTATTGCAGTCTTTTTCGGCCGACTTGGTCGCCATGCCCTGCGTGGTCTTGAACAACTGGGCGACGGAACTATGCTGGGTCTGAATGCTCTGGCGCTGATATTTGCCAGACCATGGCAGGGCAAACATTTTGTTCTGCAACTGTATGCGCTGGGCGTGGGCTCACTGGTCATTATCGTGATTACCGGCGCTTTTACCGGCATGGTTCTGGCTTTGCAGGGCTATTATACCCTGGCCAAATTCGGTTCGGAGTCATTGCTTGGCGCGGGCGTCGGCATGTCGATCATTCGCGAACTGGGGCCGGTGCTGGGTGCCTTTATGATTATCGGACGCGCCGGATCGAGCATCACTGCCGAAATCGGCATCATGCGCGTTACCGAACAAACCGATGCGCTGGAAATGATGGCGGTCAACCCCAGACAACGCATCCTGCTGCCACGCATTGTCGCCGTTACGCTGGCTGTACCGCTGCTGGTCGCCTTGTTTGATGTGATCGGCATTGGCTCCGGCTATATTGTCGGAGTGGAATTACTCGGCGTCAATCCCGGCGCCTATATGGCTGAATTGATTGCCAAAATCACCATGCACGATATTTATGGCGGCTGGGTCAAGGCGGTCGTGTTCGGCTTTATGATCGGCATGATCTGCACCTATATGGGCTATCGCTCGGAGCCCACCACCGAGGGCGTGGCGCGAGCCACCACCCAGGCCGTGGTGGTGGCATCGGTGGGCGTGCTGATTGTCGATTATATTTTAACCTCGTTTTTCCTGTAAGGAGTACCGCATGCAAGCATACAGAAAAGTGGAAATCAGCGTGGGCCTGTTCGTATTTCTCGGTCTGCTGTCGATTGGCTGGCTGGCCCTGAAAATCGGCCAGGTCGGCGGGGTGGGTTCATCCGGATATACGCTGAACGCAGATTTTGATGATGTCGGCGGCGTCCGCAAGGGTAGCGATATTATGATGGCCGGCGTGATTATCGGGCGCGTGGATACCGTGTCGCTGACCAACAGCGATCATGCCTCCGTTGTGCTGCGCATACATAATGACGTTAAAATCGCCGACGACTCGTTTGTCTCGGTACGCACCAAGGGCATTATCGGCGACCGTTATATTCGCATTACGCAGGGTTCGGATGATACGTTTCTGAAAGCCGGCGATGAAATCGAAGAAACCGAATCGGCCATCAACATCGAGGATTTGATCAGCAAGTATATTTTCAGCGGTAAGGAGTAATCATTTCACCTCCAGCCGCGACTTGTTGTCGCTATGATATGGAAATTCACATCAAGGAGTTCATTATGAAATTTTTTCATCGCATGGTCATTATGACCGCTTTATTGTTGAGCCCATCAGCATGGGCTGCCGAAGTCGGGTCACCGGTCGCTGAAGAGGGCCCCAGGGCCGTGATTGAACATACCGTCAATCAAATAATTCACGTGCTGGAAAACCGCCAGGACAGCAGCGCGATCTCCGCCAAAGATCGCGAAGCCATTCGCCGTGTCATCCAGGGCCGTTTCGACTACCGCATCATGGCCAGGCGCAGCCTGGGCCGACCATGGAAAAAATTGGACGAAGCCGAGCGCCTGCATTTTACGGAAGTGTTCCGTGAACTGCTGGAGCGTTCATACGGCAACCGTTTAAGCAAATACAAGGGCCAAAAAGTATTATTCGCACAGGCTCAAATCAAAAAACACAAGGCGCGCGTCAAATCAACCGTGATTGACGGTGATCGCCAAACGCCGGTCGAATATCGCCTGCATCAGACCAAAACAGGCTGGCAGGTCTATGATATCCGTATCGAGGGCACCAGTATGGTGCGCACCTTCTATCAGGATTTCAAATCCATTCTGGAAGACGGCGGCTATCCGAAGCTGCTGAACACGCTGGAAGACAAAATCGCCAAGTTGAAAGCGAAGGATCAGGACTGAATAGCGCAAAACCGCCTGCCACATCCGGCAGCACACTGCAACGCGCGCTGGCTTCTTGCTGGCGCGTGTTCCTTCTACTGCTGTTTGGCTTGTCGCTGCTGGCGGCCTGGATGTATTGGCAGTCACCCAGTCTGCAGACGCTCAAACCAGCCATCGCGCACTATATCCAGCAGCAACTGCAGTTAAAAGAATTGCGCATGGGCCAGCTATCCTGGCACTGGGCCGGATTTCTCTGGTTGCGCGTGGACGGGCTCGACTTCACCAGCGCAGACGATTCGCTCGCATTCCATGGCGGTACAGCAGCTGTCTGTATCCCTCTTCGCGCCCTGATCAGCGGCGATATCCAGCCGGATCGCATCCGCCTGAGCGGGGGCGCGCTGAACCTGCACATCGGCGGCGACACCCCGGTTGTGGCTAATCAATTGATGCTGGAGCATGTCAATCTGAACTGGCGCTATGCCGACTGGCATGGCCGAATAAAATCGCTTTCACTCAAAATGGATGGCGCTAATCGCAGCATCAAGGCCACCTCGCCTTCACTGAATATTTCCGCGCAATTGGATGCCGATGGCTACCCCCGCCAGCTCAAACTTCACTGCCAGCATACGGACTGGTTACCGGCAGCGCTGGCCGGCAAGATAAAAGGCAGTCCAAACCTCGATCTGGAATTACTGCGCCACAACAAGCGAAACTGGCAACTCACGATGGCCATTGCATCCGAACAAACGCTATCCATTCTGCCCGACACGGCATATGCCATCGAACTGAATCGCATGCATGCGGAAATGGATATTGCCATCCAACCGGGCAGCGATTTTCAACTGCAAACCATTGATATCCAAACGCTGCACTGGGAACTGGCCGATAATCATATCGATGCAACAGGTCGCTGGCATGATGGTATGCTGAAACTAAACGCGGCATCCGACCGACTGGATATGCCTCTGATATGGTCATGGTTACGTCCGCTGGGCGATGAACAGTGGCAACACTGGTTGTCGCTGATGCATTCGGGCCTCGCCAACCAGACAAAAGCGGAGGCTGTCTTACGCTGGCCGAATCCGTTGCAAGGCTGGCCCTCGACTGAGGCATGGGATGGCATGGTTTATCATTTACAAACACAGGTTGAAGATGCCGATTTCGCATTAGGTATTTCTGATGATGCCTTGTTACACAGCAGCGTAGAGGTCGATATGGATCAGAAGGGTATGCATGCCCGTGTGCTGGATACCGAACTACCCAGAAATCTGGGTCATGCCACAGCCGACGTAATGATTCCCTGGGATACGCTGGATATGCATGTCTCCGGCAGTTCCAGCACCGATGTCGCCAGGCTGCTGAAATGGGTCGGTCCGACCGATATTGCCGGCTGGAAATGGAATGATGCCAAAGCGCACAGCACCTTTACATTTCTCTGGGATTTAGGTGAAGCTGCCCCGAAGCAAGCCAGCGCTACCCTATATCCGGACGGTATATGGGATGTTTCTCTGCTCGGGCTTAAATTACGCCTGTCCGATGGTAAAGTGCAGTGGAATCAGAATGGCGGTCTGAGACTGACGGACATGCATATCAATAGTGATTATATGCAAACTATCCTGTCACTACAGGTGGCCCGACATGTGAACAACTGGAATATCACCGCCCTCAATGCTTCGGGAACAGCTCAGATGGAAACATTGGCGGCGCACTTTCAGCTTCCGCTTACGCATGCCGGCGGTTCAATAGCGACCAGCCTGACATTTGATGGTCACTGGACTGGCTCGCTGGATTTAAAACAGGCCAGTTGGCAGCAATTGCTCGGTTCCGACAAAAAAGCAGGTGAAGCGCTCACCCTTCTTTATCAGGGTGACCTGGATATGAAAGGTGAAACGCCCACCATTTATCTCAATAAGCTGACCAGCCAGGGAAACAAGATTAAATTATATGAGGGAAACGCCAGCATCAACAAAATCGGATTGAAGGCGCAATTAAAAGGCATTCACACACCGTCATTCAGTGGTGCGCTGAATGTCGACATTCCATTTGACGATAAAAGTCCTTGGAAAATTAATGCCAAAGCCAGTTACCTGAATCGCCATGCCTTACCGGAAACACTCAACCACCCTGATCAGGTGCTGGATAAAGCATGGCTATTGCGCGCCGACATTGATCAGTTTGACTGGGATGATGCCCGCATGAGCGGCGTGCACATCAAGCTGTCATCAGAACCGAACAGCATTGGTATCCTCGAGGCGGCCCAGATTCATACCACCCAGCTCGATATCATGGATGTGGATGCCCGCTTCACCCTGCCCGGTCAGGGCCGCGTGGAACTACGCAAATTCTCCGCCAGTCTGGAAAAACAGCACCTGGCCATGTCGGCCACGCTTACGCCTGAAGCAGGCGGCGGCATGAACTGGCGAGGATTTGCTGAACTCAGTGGAGATTTCGGCCATCTGATGCAAAAGTCCGGTTTGTCTTCACGTTTTGTCGGAGGCAACAGTCATATCCTTTTTTCCGGACAGGGTATAATGCTGCGCGAACAGCCATGGTGGCAGGGGCTGGACGGCAGACTGCGCATGCGTGTCGATGACGGTCGAATTCTCGAAGGTGGAACGCTGACCACCTTTCTGGCTGCCATCAATTTGTCCCAGTTGCCCGCCATGTTGCTCGGCCAACGCAAAGATTTGACCGGCCCCGGCATCATGTTTAAACGCTTGCAAATGGAAGCGATTATGCAAAATCAGGATATCCGCATTCGCAACATCGCCATGCGTTCGGCCGCCTTTGATCTGATTGGCCACGGCAGCATGGATATCGCTAAAGCCATGGTTGACCTGTATCTGATTGTCAAACCGTTACAGAATCTCGATGCGCTGCTGTCCAAAATACCTTTGCTACGCGATATTCTGGGCGGTGCATCCCATAGCCTGATGCGCAAAGTCTATCATATGCATGGCCCCTTCACCGATGCCAAAGTCGAATCGGTCAGCCCCGAAGCGGCCGGACTGGCCTCAAAAGGGTTCATCGAACACCTGTTCAGCCTGCCCGACGCCTGGTTTGGCTCGGATGAAACCCTGCCGACGCAACCTGCCCATTAACGCGCATGGCCTTTTTCCACCCAGTATCATGAAACGTTTCATATTTACCCATGCGCGATAGCGCTATCCGTTGCGTTTGCATCCGCCCAACGCCAAACTTGGGGAATAGCGCACAAACAGCTTTCAACCCAGAGGTGGTATGACGACCGACGAATGTATACAGGATGCTTCCTTTACCGACTGCGAAAGCAGCCATGTGAGCAAATTGTATCAGGCCTTTGTGTGGCGGCA
>CAJXNE010000061.1 GCA_913056285.1 uncultured Zetaproteobacteria bacterium
TCGCCAGCAATTGAATCAGGATTTATTGTCGGCCACCCTGGATCCGGCCATTATTATGGGCTTTGGCGTGCTGGTGATGCTGTTTTTGATGACAGTCGTGGTGCCGAAAATGGTGGCTGTATTCGAGCGCGCCGGTGGTGATTTACCCACCCTGACCAAGGTGGTGATTGCCCTGTCTGATTTTTTACGCGCCCATGGCGGCTGGCTGATTGTAGCGCTTGCCGGCCTGGTGTTGGCTTATAAAATGCTAATGCGCAGTGATGCGATGCGTCAGAGCAGGGATGCGTGGTTATTGCGTGTGCCGGTGCTGTCTACCTTGTTGGTGAGCATCGAAACCGCCCGTTTTTCACGCACGCTGGGCATGTTGCTTTCCGGTGGCGTACCGGCGCTGGCGGCAATGCTGATTGCCAACCAGAGCTGGTCGTTATTACCCTTAAAAGCCATTGGCGAGCAGGCCAGAGAAAATCTAAGAGAAGGCGAATCCCTGGCGACGGCCTTAAAAAGCGGCGGACATATCCCGACTATGGCAACCCAGTTACTGGCCGTTGGCGAGCAAAGTGGCCAGCTGGACGCCATGCTGTTGCGCATTGCTGACCATTATGAAAAAGAGGTATCGCGCAATCTCAGCCGCATGCTGACTATTGCCGAACCGTTACTGGTGATGTTTATGGCCGTGGGCGTGGGCTCGCTGGCCATGGCGATTTTATTGCCGATAGCCGAAATGAATCAGTTGGTGAAATGAAACGGCTTGGATGGGTGCTGGTGGTGGTTTTGGCATACATACCCGCCTGTTATGCTGATTCGGCTTCCGCCTATCGGCAGGCAATCGATTCTGCGGCGCAGGGAGATGACCGGACTGCGATTGCTACATTGAATGCACTGAAGGACGTTTCTCCAGTACGAAGCCTTTGGCGGCAACGCATCGTTGCTGCACAGCAATTGATACGTATGCGCGTGACGCAACAGACTGCATTTCCGCTTCAGACCGGGCCGAATCCGCATTTGTCGCTGGCTTCGGCTTATGCCGCGAACCACCCCTTGCTACAGGATGCCAGGCGCTGGCCGGCAACATTGTTGGCTGTGGTTGTACCTGGTGGCGGCCATGCATGGCAGGGGCGCTGGAAAGATGCGGGCATGGCCGCATTGATGGTTTTTCCCATGCTGATTTTAACTGCGTGGGCTGCTAAACGGCGGATGGGGCCGGTCACGGTATTTTTTGCCCTGATCACGCTCTGGTTGTGGTCTGGAACCGTGTTTTCATCCATGTCGCTGGCGGAACGGGGCAATGCAGAAGCTTATATGGCATGGTGGCAGGGCGTCTGGCAGGCCTCGGGTTTGCCCGGCAGGCCTTGGTGACAAGGTGATACGTTCTTTTCCAGTTTTATACAGTGTATTGGCAACGGCCAGTTTCGCTTTCGCTTTGCTGTGGCAAGCGTTATTGCCACCCATGTCCGGGCCGCAACATGTATTTATGCATTTTTACCGCCATGGTATTGGTCAAATGGACGGGCGTTCTTGCCCTTCCTATCCGGTCTGTTCGCTCTATGCTACGCAGGCGGTGAATCAGCACGGTTTGCTGGTCGGTTCGTGGCTGGCTATGGATCGGATCATTCATGAACATGATGATATTCAATATGGTCAGTGGTTGAATATCAATGGAGAAGAACGTTTATATGATCCGTTATCGCGCAATGATTTTTGGCTGAAGAAAAAATAGATTTTGACAAATGATTCAACAAGGTAGGTGGGGAATGATCATGAAGAATGACAGGATGAAACTCAATAGCGACGCAAGTTGCGTTACAATGACCCAACGATTGAATAACAAAATGAAAGAATCCGTCATTTTGTTATCCAAGAGTAAAACTGATGAAAAAGGTTTTACGTTGCTGGAAATCATGGTCGTGCTGGTCATTATCGGGGTGCTGGCGGCATTGGTAGCACCGCGTTTTCTGGAGCGCGCTGATGAGGCCAAGGTGGATGCCTGCAAGGTACAAATGAAGAATATCGGACAGGCTTTAAAACTCTATCGCTTGCAGCATGGCAAATATCCTGCTTCCGGTGGCCTGAATGCACTGGCGACGGCGGGCAAGGATGGCAAGCGTTATATGGACTCATTGCCGAAAGACCCCTGGGGCAGGGACTTTATCTATCTGTCGCCCGGCGTGCATGGTGATTTCGATATTCTATCCTATGGCGCGGACGGGCAGGCCGGCGGTAGTGGCTTTGATGCCGATATCGGTAGCTGGCAGTAAGTCATAGACGTGAACCGCGAATGAACGCAGATGAGGATCGAAGACAAAAGGTAGCCTGGAGTCTGGTGTTATTTCTTTGTTCGCATGTATTGGCGTCCACAGGGTGAATTGCGTTTGCGCAAGAGGGCGCCCTGGGGTATTCGCGGTTCGATGGTTTTCAGTGTGGTGTGAGCGTGTGATCAGTCGAGATGAGGAATACGCTGAATCCGGTTTTACGCTGCTGGAGATCATGCTGGTTATTGTGATTATGGCGGTGACATCAATGATGGTAGCGCCATCGTATTTTTCAGCGGTCTCTGTGTCGGTTGAAGATGAAGGCAAAAGGCTGGCGCAAGTATTACGGCTGGCCAGCGAAGAAGCTACGCTCTCTGGCGATGCGTTTCGCGTCAGATTTCGCCAGCACAGTTATCAGTTTCAGTCCGTCGATCAGAAAGGCGTATGGCAGTCGCTTCAGGAATCGCCGTATCAGCAACACAAGCTGGCCAAAGGTATCCAGATTATTGAAATCAGACCATCGACGCCGTTGACTGAACAGGTGGAAAAGCAAGATAAACACGCAGAGCCCGTGCTGGCCGATATCGAGTTGGCACCTGAGGGAATCAGAAAGATCGCAAATATCATACTGGGTGAGGATCCGGATGGTGGGCAACCGCTTACCATCCTGCTGCGACCGGGTCCCGGCGGTATTGCCGTAAAGAAAGATGACAGTACAAGCTAATTCTCCTGCGAAAGAAGCCGGTTTCACGCTGATCGAGGCGCTGGTGGCGTTGATGATTGCTTCGACAGCGCTGGTCGTATTGATGGGGCGGATCGGCTCGTCTGCCAATATTCAGCATACGTTAACCATGCAGGACATGGCGATGGATGCGGCGCGCAATAAACTTACTGAATTGAGCATTGCATCGGCCAGTCTCGATGAACAGCAGGGGGTAATCGAAGCGGGAAATATCCAGCTTGAATGGCGCAGCTGGAGCGAAAAAACCATGCTGGATGGGTTTGTGCGTCTGAATGTCAGCGTCAAAGCGCCGGATGAGCCGAAAGTGACAGTGTTTCTGTATCGGGAAGTGCGATGAGTCGTTTTAACGGTTCTGAAGAGAGCGGTTTTACACTGATTGAAGTGTTGATGGCACTGACTGTGTTTGGCTTAATTGCCGGACTTTCCTATGCAGCGCTTGGCACGGCTTCTAATGGTTTCGAAATGCTTGGTGATGTGCGCCTGACGCAGGAGAAGTCGGGATGGGCGGGCAGACAACTGCGTTCTGATTTGCGCTATTTATCGGCTGCGCCGCATCAGAGCGCTATAAAACAAAGCCTGCAATCGGATACGGACAAGCTTGCGCCGATTCGAATTCGCAATGATAACCGGGGTGATATTGAGTTCGATCAACTCTGGTTGCTGGTTCGGGAGCCTGGCCAGCAATCGATAAGTCAGGTGCATTATTATATAGATGAAGATAGCGGTCATTTGATGCGCGAGTCGCGTTCCTTACTGGCGCGTAATCTGGTGGAACCGATACGCTGGGATTTTGGTAAAACCGCTTCGTGGTCGGTAGAGGTGTGGGATCAGCAGGGCAATTGGCGGCAGGACTGGAATTTTACGGGCAAAGCATTTGTCTGGCCGAAAGCTGTGCGTGTGAGCATGAAAATCACGGCTGATGATACACAGACAGGTCAGCGACAATGGTGGATGCCAGTGCTGGTGGGTAGTCAATTGTGATGGTAGGGCAGAGAATGCATCGGCCTGATCAGGGGGAGCGCGGCGCGGCGTTGATTATTGTGTTGGGCCTGGTTGCCCTGATCAGTACGTGGGCGGTCAATGCGGCCTATGAAGATATGTTATCGCTGCGGCGAGCCGAAAATAGTCAGAATGCCATGCGGGCGGAGCAAGCCAGCCAGTCGGCGCTGATTTTATCGGCAAAAATTCTCCGAGAAGATGGCAATGATAGTCAGACCGATGATCTGGATGAAACCTGGGCTCAGGATAGCCCGCCATTTCCCATTGATGACGGCAGTGTATTTGGGCGTATTGTCGATGCGAACCGGTTTATCAATCTCAATACGCTGGTCGATAAAAATGGTAAAGTCGCGCCTGTTGTTGAGAAACAGGTCAAGGCGCTGTTCACCCTGCTGGAGCTGGATAACGGTCTGGTCGATGCGCTGATTGACTGGATGGATGCAGATGACAGGCCGCATGGTGCGGGCGGTGCGGAAGATAGCGCCTATTATGATCAGGATTACCATGTCAAAAATGCGCGGTTGGATCGCTGGCAGGAATTGCGTTTGATTCGCGGTTTTGATAAAAAAACCGTTCAGCTTCTGGCCTCGGTAGCTGTCGTGCGCAACGTGCCGGGAAACGGTTTTTCAGCCGTCAATATTAATACAGCCGGAGCCAAAGTGCTGATGGCAATCATGCCGGAGATGACTGCTGCCGATGCCGAAAACTTGATTGGCGAACGCCCGTTTGACAGCGTCGCAGCGGCGCTGCAAAACAAACCATGGGCGAAAGGCGTGAATCAGGCTTACTTGAGCGTTGCCAGCGATACCTTTATGGTGCGAACAGAAGCGGCCTTCGGGCGCGTGGTATTGAGGGAGAAATTCATGCTTGCTCGCCAATCCGGCAAAATCACACTGTTATCTGTT
This sequence comes from uncultured Zetaproteobacteria bacterium, assembly GCA_913056285.1. Lineage (GTDB taxonomy): Bacteria > Pseudomonadota > Zetaproteobacteria > Mariprofundales > Mariprofundaceae > Mariprofundus. The sequence continues at coordinate 4,896 of CAJXNE010000061.1, forward strand.
GGCCGGGCTGAGCGCGAGTCGGGGCCAGAAAAAACGATATCAAATCTCGACACTCAGGCGGCGTTACCATGAGTGAAACCGGGGCACGCGCATTGCAGCTCAGTTTTGATGGCGCAAGCTGGCTGGCGATGGATGCGCATGGCAACTATATGCCTCTGGCAACGACGGAAGGCTTTGATTTGCCTGAACTGCCGGAAGGCAGTGTGGTGAGTAAATTATTGCTGCCGGTAGAGCAGTTGCTGAGCAGATCGTTCTCGTTGCCGCTATCCAGCCCCCGCTATGTTGATCAGGATATCCTTGCTCAGCAATTGCAGGAAAGCACTGCAGAGCAGATCGAAGACTGGTGGCTGGCATGGCAGGCCGGACAGATGGATGATGGCGTGGCAGGCATCATGTTCGGTTTACCCGAGGCTGTTCGGGAGCAGCTTGAAGCGCAAGATGCCTGGCGGCAGGTGCAAACTATTGGCGTGGATGCCTGCGCACGGTTGAATGCACGGTTGAATGAACGGTTGAATGAACAATTGCACACAACCCTTGATGAGAGAAATACGGAAATCGTTTTGGCTGATGGGCCGATAGCTGTTTTCGACATGGATGATGCAGGCGTCTTTTTCGGTGTATGGCATGGTGGCCAGGGTGGTCATGCAGACGGATGCTGGCGCGGTATGCGGCGATTGAATTACTCAGAGAATATGGCCGATGAGCAACGGGCGACGCTGGTCGAAAATATCACACGTTCATTGCATGCCATGGGCTGGGGTGGTGATCATCGTGTCGAATCCAGTGCTGAAGGTGAGTCTGTCCAAATGCTTGTGACTGCAATCGGCAGATTATCAGCGGATTTACATGCTGCGCTGAATCTCTCTGCATGGCATGGAGATTTGCTTGAAACGGCGGATTTGACCGGGCGTAATAACGGCAACCTGACACTAGCCTCGCATTCCGGTTTGAATTTCCGGCATGGCAGTTGGCGCGTACATTCGGGCATGAATTTACTGAAACCATGGTATCGCAGTGTTGCGATTGCAGCGCTTCTGGTCGTGGTTTGGGTAGCGGGCATGATATGGCAGAATCATCATCTGGATACACAAATCCGGGCTGAACAGCAACGCATCATTCAATCCTTCCACACAGGTTTGCCCAACGAGAAAGTGATGATCGATGCTATGGCGCAATTACGCAAAGCGGCAGGAACAACCGGTGCAGCCGGTGGTACCGATGGCAATAGAGCGGCCATGTGGCTGCGACAGATTAGCGCCATGAACGGGGTATATCAGCGCATGCCATGGCAGCTTAAATCCTTGTCCATGGAGCGTGGCCATATGAGTATGTCCGGCAGTATCAATGATTTGCAGACCATGAATAAAATACGCCAGGCATTGCAACAGGCAACAGGCGCTCAGGTGAAAGTGCAGGATACCAATCTGGGCAATAATCAGGTTCAGTTCAGGATGACATGGTGATGGCGGGATTGAATGTCGGCGATTTGCGGCAACGCATGGAAACAGAGTTATTACCACGGTATCAGCAACTCGAAATCAGGGAACAGCGATTGTTGCTGGTCGCTGCTGTGGTGTTGCCGTTGTTATTGCTCGTCTTCGGCATATTGCTGCCGCTTCAGGACAGCCAGAAGGAATTACAAGCACAATTAGCGCAGGTGCAAACGCAAGCTGCAGAGGCTGAGCATTTGGCGCAGGCTTTGGTGAAACAGGGCGCTGCAGGAAAGGGTGCTGGCGTTGCTTCCGGCAATTTGCTGACTGTGGTTGATCAATTGGCGCGCAAAACACAAGTTCGGCGTTTTATGATCCGTATCAAACCGAACCGAACACCGGATGGGCATGAGCAGTTGATGGTTCGCATGAAGGACGCGCCTTACGATGCCACGCTGCGCTTTATCCATGCACTTGCCGATCATCATATCGGTCTGAATTCGTTAAAATTGCAGGCGGCTGATAACCCCGGACATATTCATGTCAGAGCCGTTATCACCGGCATTTGAAACGATAAAGGATTTATCATCAATGAGCACTTCACTGGCCAGCGAAACGCCTGTCCCCATTTCCCGTACCGACTTCAATGCCATGCTACGCTTTTCGCGAACTGTATTCCGGCTTAAGGATAATGATGCCTATCTGACGCAGTTATGCGAGCAGCTGCCGAGTGCTGCGCATATTCAGACAGGCTGGCCGAGCGTATTAATGGGTTTTGATTTTCATCTGACCGACAACGGCCCGAAACTGATTGAAATCAATAATAATGCCGGCGGTTTGTATATCGGTGATAATCGCTGGTTGCCGCAGCCGGAAATTGTGGAACTGGATGGCAGCCTGGAACAGCGACTGATGGCCATGTTTGCCCCCGAATGGGCGGCTATTGCGATTATGGATGAGGATGTGACCGGCCAGTTTATGTATGCGGAAATGCAGGCCTATGCCGACCTGCTCAGGAAAAACGGGCGCAAGGTGATGGTGGTAAGCCCAGAGGATTTACAGGTGCATGATAATGGCCTGAGTTGTGACGGTATCCCTATTGATGCGATTTACAATCGACACACTGATTTTTATCTGGAAGGTGCGGATGTGGCGCATATTCGCCGTGCTTATGAACAGGGGCAGGTGGTGGTCAATCCGCATCCGCGTTCCTATGCTCTGATTGGCGATAAAAGCCGCATGGTGGACTGGTGGCGAGAGGGTGTGCTGGAGAACTGTGTGGATGATGCTGCTGTGAAGTTGATTCGTTCTGTAACGCCTGAAACGCATCGGTTGTGCGAAATTGACAGAGATCAGGCTTGGGCTGAACGCAAACAATGGGTATTTAAGCCCGCTGCGCGGCATGGCGGCAAAGGCGTTTTATTGGGCAAGGCCATGAGCCGTAAACGCTTTGACGGGCTGGATATTTCGGAAACGATTGTGCAGCGGCTTGTCCCTGCATCCGAAGTGGACTTGGAAGGCCTTGATGGAGAACAAAATCGCATGAAACTGGATATTCGGCTGTATATGCACGGCGAAAATCTGATTGCGTTAGCCGGGCGTGCATGGCGTGGACAAGTTACCAATTTCCGTCAACCCGGTAGCGGCTGGGTGGCGCTCAGTATTGACTGAACTATCCCTTGCCATCGTCGTACCGGTTTTCAATGAAGAGGCTGTGCTGCCAGAATGGATTGTAAAGGCACAACAATGGGGGGCGGATGAATTGATTGTGGTTGATGGCGGCTCCACGGATCATACGTGCCGGTTGCTGGCGGATTCCCACATTCGCTGGATTTCATCGATCCTCGGAAGGGCTGCACAAATGAATGCGGGGTTCCAGGAATGTAAAAGTGATATTATTCTTTTTATTCACTCAGATACAATTATAAATTCAAGTCATTTATTAGCTGTAAAACAGGCCATGCAGGATAAATCCGTTGTTGGTGGCCGATTCGATGTGCGCTTATCCGGCGATGGGTTTGCGTTTCGCGTGATTGCATATTTCATCAATCTGCGCTCACGTTTGTCCGGCATTAGTACGGGGGATCAATGCCAGTTTGTCCGCCGTTCGGTGTTTGAACGCATGGGCGGTTTTCCGGAGCAGGCTTTGATGGAAGATATTGAATTTTCCAAGCGCCTGAAACGCTACGGCAAAATTGCCTGTTTGCGTCAGAAGGTGGTGACCAGCAGTCGCCGTTGGGAATCACACGGAATTATTCGAACAGTGTTGCTGATGTGGAAGCTGCGGTTTTTATATTGGCTGGGCGTATCGCCCGACAAACTGGCGCAAGTATACCGGCAGGCGCGCTGATGAGAATTTCTAATATCCGCGTGATTATCATGTGCAAGGCACCGGTTCCGGGGCGCGTCAAAACGCGATTGATGTCCCGCTATTCTGCTGATCAAGCGGCTGCTTTGCATGCAGCGATGGCCACGACCGTAATAAATCGGGCAGTGCGCTTATTCGAGGATGTGGTGATTGCCGCTGATGATGTATCGCATCCGTTTTTTGCAGGCTTCGGCCTGCCTGTTCTGGCGCAGGGCGAGGGTGATTTGGGTGAGCGCATGGACAGGCAGTTGGAGATGGCGTTTTCCTCAAGTGCAGAGGCTGCATTATTGCTTGGAACCGATTCGCCGCATATGCCGGATGCCCGTTTAATAGCGGCAGTAGATAAACTGAAAGACGTCGATGTGGTGCTCGGCCCGGTTGAGGATGGCGGTTATGACCTGGTGGCGATGAGTCGACTGTTATCTGTTTTTTCTGATATCGAATGGTCGTCCGGTCTGGTATTGGAACAGACGATGGAAAGTTGCCACCACCAGCGCTTGAGCGTTCAACAACTGGATACAAGCTTTGATGTCGATTTTCCTGAAGATATTGCCAGAGCCGGGCAGAAGGGCTGGTTTCCGAACAAACCCTGATTTGCTTCACGGCTACTAATCCGGTTCACACATATATTCGCGATTTCTTGTATAACAGACTTAATAACGTTAGAAAGCCGCTATGCGATGGATTGCCTTTTTTCTGCTTTTTTTTCTTACGATCACAATACAAGCTTCAGCTGCCGAATTCGATATTTATCAATCCGATTTTCGTCCGTTAAAGGTGGCCATTGCGCTGGATGCCACCGATGTATCGAATGCTGATCAACGTCGATTGTATCAGGTGGTTGAAAATGACCTGAACTCCAGCCAGTCCTTCAAGACTATTGATCCGATGGCGTTTATTGCTACGCCGGGGGAAGCTCTGAAAAAAGTTGACTATGGTGATTGGCGCATTATCGGCGCTGATATTCTCGCACTGTGCCGTATATATCGCTCAAAAACCGGCTTGAAGGTCGATATTCAGGTGCATGATCCATTCAGGAACAAACAACTGGCAATCATGACAGTGGCAAACACTCCATCGAAACTACGCACATTGGCTCACCGGGTGGCCGACCAGATCTATAGTGCAGCACTGGGGATTCCAGGTTATTTTACCAGTCATTTACTTTTTGTGAGCAAACACGGTGATTTTTCAGATTTGATCTATATGGATCAGGATGGTTTCAATCGCCAGACGGTCGGCAAGAATTTTACCCTGTTATTATCACCGGACTGGTCGCCTGATGGCCATCAGGTTGCCTTGAATACCTATGTTGGCAATCATCCCCGACTGGAGTTTT
>CAJXNE010000062.1 GCA_913056285.1 uncultured Zetaproteobacteria bacterium
GGTTTTGCCTTTGCTTACAAATCAAGCTGTACGTGTTTGATTTGGCAGCCCGTCCATGGGCTGCAAGAAAGCACTGATTTAATCAGCGCTTCCTTAACAGCCAGCGCCAAACTGGCGTAACATCTATGCGTCCAGGGCAATCGCATAGACTTTGCTCGGGTTCAGTATTCATTTGCGATGCCCTCATGCTGTAACACTTCCGCGAAGTTGAACGGGAATATTTCCGTGCTGATGGAGCGACCGTGCAGTAGTGTGGCGATTTCACGACTGAGCAACTTTGTCGATATTACCTGAAACAAAAGCCATGTTTTTCCTGTCCGGCCCATGCCAGTTTAATTTAACGCGCATGCAGCCGTAACGGATCAATATATTGCGCTCAATCAACCGAGATTTTATACAAGCCGGTGGATGACATCAGATCATGCAGTGGCATTCCATCTTTACTCAGCGCCATCACCAACATGCTCAGGGCAGGAATGGCGGCGGCGATAAAAAATAAGAAGTGGCCGGTATCGTTGGTAATCACATACCAAATTGTCATGCCCAGTGATAACCAGGCCAGCATCAGCTCGGCATAAGCACTGGTCAGCATGCGGATCATAATCCCCCGCTTTTACACCTTGTAGGCGCTTACCCATATTTTCACCCAATTCAAAACCCAACTCATCACAAACAGGGCGCATAATGCCAGCACAACCGTCGCGCCGGAAGGCCATTCATAGATATAAGACCAGAACAAACCGGCCAGCGTGCCGGTCAGCGAAAACAACACCGACAATATCCACAGACTGAACAACGAGCGCCCCCAGAACCAGGCGCAAGCGGCAGGCAGAAGCATTAGCCCCGCAGTCAATACGATACCGGCCAGCTTGACACACAAAATCACAGTCAGCCCGACCAGCCCGTAGAGCAATAATCTGAGTGCGGACACGGGCAAACCAGATGCTTCAGCTGTGACTGCATCGAATGCAATGCTCCACCATGCCCGCGCTGACAGAAAGAATATGACGGGAATCAGAGCAGACATCAGGTATAACCATCGCAGATCAATCGGCGACATGGTCAGGATATTACCAAACAGCAGGCCGAATAAATCCACCTCGGAGCTGTTGGCGGTTGAAATCAGCAGCACGCCCAGCGCCATACTGCCGGCGAACAGTATGCCTGTTCCGGCATCTTCGGATATCCCCTTCTTTCTCGGCATCAGCGCCAGCAACAATGCAATCAGCACGGCGAATACGGTTGCCGTCGGCAGCAACGGCAACGAAAACGTAACCGCCAGTCCCAAACCTGCCAGCGATGCATGCGACACACCGACGGTCAGAAACGACAACCGATGCGCCATCACCATCACTGACATCGAAGCAGTCAACAGCCCAATCAACAACGCCGGCAGCAATGCCTCGCCCATCACCGGGCTGGCCAGAAATTCAGAGATCATTTCAACCATGGTGATGTCCATGCTCGTCTTCACTCGGTGCGCAGCCGATGCAGTGGGCATCGTGTGCCATGATATGGATATGGTCGCCATACATCGCACGCCATACGTCTTCGGGGATATCCTCCCCTTTCATGGCATGATGATGAATCCGGCGGTTCAGGCAAGCCACTGAATCGACATGCGAACTGATGGCGGCAATATCGTGTTCGACCATAATCACGCTCATACCGGTCTCATCGCATAACCGTCGCAACAGCTGAAACAGCTTTTCCTGCCGAACGCTGTCCAGCGCCGCCGAGGGTTCATCCAGCAATAATAATTTTGGTTTGCGTACCAGCGCCCGAGCCAAGCGGGCGCGTTGGCGCTGACCGCCAGAGAGGTGACGAAAATCCGCATCGGCCAAATGATCCATATCGACCAGGTTCAAGGCATCATCAATATCGGACTGATGATGTGAACGCCGCCACGGCGCGGTATAATCGGCCAACCCCATAGCCACCACATCGCGTACGCGCATGGGCAATCGCGGCGCATGATCATGCAACTGGTGCAGGAATCCGATTTGCCTGAGCAATTTATGACGACTAAAACGGGTTAAACATCGGCCAAACAGATCAATATGACCGCCAGCGGGCGGCGTTAATCCGGCCACAATATTCAACAGCGTGCTTTTACCTGCGCCGTTGGGGCCAACAATGCCAAGAAAATGTCCTGCCTCCAGCTTCAGATTGATGCCATCGAGAATCGGCTTGTTGAGCGGCCCAAAACTGAGATGGGAGATTTGTACGATCGGGGTGGTCATTTTACCAGCGAGTTGGAAATGCGCTCGATATTCTGCTGCATCAATTCAGTCCACGGCATGCCACACGACCCCAGCGCATTCAGGGTGATGCGACGTACGGGCTTACTTGCATGCTGCGCCAGCCAGTCCAGCGCCCGGTTGCTATGGGCACTATCGGCCAGCAACCATGCATCGTGGTGTTGATTGAGCGTGGATAATGCATGCTCCAGTTTGTGCGGCCCGTGTTCATGGCCGTGCTGCGCCGACTCAAGCACTGCCAGCACGGGTACGCCCATGCTTTTCATCAAACCCTGCCAAGCCGGATGTTGCATCAGCACACCGGACTTTTTCAATGTTGCAAGAACCAAACGCCAGGATTTTTCTGTTTTTTCAGTTTGAGCCAAAGCATGTTTCAGTGATGTGGCAATGGCGTCGGCATGTTCCGGATGCAGTCTGGTCAGTTTGGCGGCAATCAGTGGCAAGGCTATTCGAACGGATTCGGGGTTCAGCCAGCCATGCGCAATGCCGGGCCAAAGCCGCAATGTATTGGCATGACTCGCTGGCAGTGGCCAACCACCATCATCGAATGAAGCGCGGATCAGCAAGCTGCTTTTTTCCATTGCCTCAATCTTGCGCGGCGTGAGTTGAAAGTGATGCGGATCGGCCCCGGCAGGCAACAGACACATCACATCAGCATGCTTATCCAGCATCATCACCAGTCCGGCCAAAGGGGGTAGCGTGACAGAAATTTCAGCAGCCGCAACGGAAGTCGGCAGCAATAAGAATATTGCAACACCTGGCTGAAGAAGTATGAGGAAAAACTTGCGCATAGGCCGGCATACTATCAGTTCGCAGAATCGCATGGTACTTGATTATTCCTTAATCTTGATTAACCGCCTCAAAATAAGGAAACTGTCCAACTTATGATTTCACCTGATTACTTTTCATTCCGCTGGAGCTGGTATCGGCCCATTCTGAACAGGCAGGAGCAACCGTCGGATCGTTGCGCTGTCGAGGTGCGCCGATTGCCAATCCGCGTGCCCGGCGAGGATGCCCGTGAATATATTCCTTATGCCGTCCATCCCGATGTGAAGCGCGCTATCGCTACTTCGCTGCGTCGATTGCAGGATTATTCGGTGCGTTATGTGGTGCGCGGCGAGAAAGTATCCGCCCATACACTGCCGCATATGGATGAGAAAGTGCGTCGCATGGTAGCGTATTTGCGCAAACAGAATCCGCATTTGTCGCGCGATTTATTGCACCACTGGTGCGCCGACCCTAAGGGGGCGACGGCGTTGTTAAACGTGTGTGAAGTCATGTGGGAACAGGGTTGGAGACAGGATCAGGCCGATGCCGCACCATGGGTGCCGGCGGTTAATGTATTGTTATTAAAGCTTATTCGAGACTGCGTCGGCAATCTTTCCGATGAACATATCGACAAAACCAGCCATGTGATGCTGTGCGTGCTGGGCGGCTTATATGTCTGGGCGCTGCAGCATTTTCTTAAGCGCTATCTGGAAGGCGTCGTCGAAGTGACCCGTATCGCCACTTATGAATCCATGATGTTGCCGGCCACACCCATGGCCTTTTTGCAATATCAGCCGGATACAACGCTGCTCGGTGATGACAGTCGCATTATTCGCGCCTACGGGCTGGAGCCGGAAATCGTACCGCGCATGCGTCTCTTACGCGCCAAAGTGGGCATGCATAATGAAGGCGGCATGTTACAACTGCTGGCCAAGGATAAACTGGGCGCACACTTGCAACGGCGCACCTGGGCGCGGTTATCGCTGTGGAAGCTGGCTATGGACAGCGGCTTTGGCGGCTGGATGGGCTATGTCCTGGATGCCAAGCGGCTCGATCAGTTACTGGCCGGGCAGATTCAGCCCGATGCCTCAGCCATCGAAAACCTGAAAGCCAATCAGACGACACCGGTAGCCAAATGGTTGCTGGCGAGCATGGCCGGAGCGAGGGCACTCAAGGCGGTGGGCGAGCCGTGGTTGCAGGATAATATTACCCTGATGGCATTCAGGGTGTTCGATGAAGATATCAAGGTCGAAGTGGCGCGACGACATTCGGAAACGTCATGGCTGGACAAAAAAGTACAGACTGCCAAAGCAACTGCGCGGAGTAACACCACATCAGGTGCAACATCAACCGGGGCATCCAGCGGCGGCGGTTTACGCAGTGCCAGCGGCTTGCGCCGTGGCGGTTCGAGTGCTCGCAGTAGCCTAGATGCGCCTTATCTGGCACTGGAACAAGCATGGAAAGATGGTCAGCTCGTGTTTATTCAACCCGATGTCACCAGGGCATTGCATAGCGGCAAGGCACTATCGCAACGACAGGCTTGCCTGAAAATCGAATGGTCTGAATATCTTGCCAGACTGCATACATTGCAGAGAGAATATGCCGGTAGTTTTATAAGCGCTACGTTTTTGCCGGGCGTGTTATCGCTGATTGATGGCCGCGAACATGTGTTTCTGGATAACTGCTGTGCATCAGGCTGTTTGCTCCGCGGCTCCGTGGTGGCGCTGACTGAAACTGCTATCGATATGCGCCACCAACTCAGGCAATGGCTGGTCAGCGTATTGGATCAGCAAGGCGTAGCACAGAAAGAAATTGCCATGCCAGGGGTGTCCATGTGCGTGGATATGACCGGTGAATGGACGTTTGCGGAATTAAATGACCCGAATCGCGGCCAGCAGCGCATTGCATTTTCTTTCGCTGTGCCCCAGGTCGATGCCGGCGTCTGTCGTGACCATAATGTCGAACGTCTGATTCAGGCGCGCCATGCCAAACAAAACCTGAAACCCCTCGGTTGTGTCAATGTTGAAGCAGTCAAAACCGTAGAGGGAAGAACTGTGCAAATGTTGCATAATGCAGGATTTGCATTGACATCATCGGCTATAACCGAACTGACTTCGGCGCTGGCCAATAAATCTTCCATCAAAAATTTAAGACCGCGAAGAGCCGAACTCGATGGTGTTCTGGATGCTTACCAGTTGCCGCCCTGTGGACTGGATTTGCTGGTTATCCAGCGCATCGGGCACGAAGGCGAACAACCATGGCTGCTGATCAAGGCGGGTAAGCCCAATCTGGCCGGTGTGGATACGGATATATTTGAACTGCTTGATGCAGATGCCCAGACCACGCAAGTTATGATTGAGCGAGGCCTGATGCGCTGGGCATGATGCTTCCACAGCAGCATACTGATGTTTTTCAAGCGTGGTTGAACGCGGAAGATATGCCGCATTTACCGAAAACCCTGGCCGTTGGCTGGTCTGGCGGGGCAGATTCAACTGCGTTGTTGCTGGCGCTAAAGGAAAGCGGTTACGCCGTTCATGCCTGGCATGTCGATCACGGTTGGCGTGAATCATCCGCCCAGGAGGCAGCATACCTGGCAGAACAAGCCGCGCATTGGAATATCCCGTTCATCAGCGCCCGACTGACTTCTGCATCAACACGCAATCGAGAAGCCGAAGCACGTCAGGGCCGTCATGCCCTGTTCCGGCAATGGAGCAATGCACAGAATATCCGCACCCTGTGTCTGGCTCATCACCGTGATGATCAGGCCGAAACGGTATGTATGCGTCTATTGCAAGGTGCAGGTGCAGGCGGCTGTCGCGGCATGCTTCGTGAGAGGCAGATGGGGGAACTACGCATCGTACGCCCTTTACTGCATATCGCCGCCCGTGATTTGCGCCATGCCTTGCGTGCAGCCGGTATTGCATGGCTGGAAGACCCGAGCAATGCCGATATGAGCATCTGGCGCAATCACATCCGTCATCAATTATTTCCTGCCATATTGCAAAAAGGCGAAGCCCCGGACACCCTGTTTCTCAGATGGCGCGTACAAGCTGAACGAGTCGCCTGCCAACTTGATCATGAGGCGGATGTCATATTACATGACTTAACCCGAACCGGCGATCATTCCCTGCGCTTGTGCTGGAAAACATGGAAGCAAAGCACGCCTGCCGTGCGCGCCAGAGCATTACAAAAATGCATGGCGCAGTTATTGGGCGATGGCGCCACACCGGGACGTCGGCATATTTTGCTGGTGGAGTCGTGGACGAATAAAAGTGGTCGTGGAGGGCTTGATTTATCGCGCTGCCGTCTCTACAGAGAGTCTGATTATCTGCATCTACGCTTGCATCTGCAACCGGTAACGGCAGTTTGTGCTGCCTGACGGACATGGGTGTTAACGGGGCTATGATTTAATCTTGGGTTCATGACTATGTCGCAAACTGCCCGATGTTGGCGTATTTTTTTGTGAGTCATGCATTGAGATAAGACTGAAAAAGGATGTTTATTTATGGGTAAGAATGTACTGCTGTGGGTGGTGATCGGGCTGACGATGATGAGCCTGTTTAATATGTTTTCTGCACCAATAACGAAAGCGGATAAAATGGCGTATTCCACCTTTGTTGAGAAAGTGGATCAGGGCATGGTCGAAACGGCAACGATCAAGGATAATCAGGTGGCTGGCCAATACCGCGACACCTCCGGCGAACTGAAAAATTTCAACGTGACCATTCCGATGAATGATGCGACCCTGTCCAAGCGCCTGCTGGATCAGCATGTCGTGGTCAATGTCAAAGAAAAGGAGGAAGTACCATTCTTTCTGTCGGTGCTGATTTCATGGTTCCCGATGCTGTTGCTGATTGCCGTTTGGGTGTTTTTCATGCGCCAGATGCAGGGCGGTGGCAAGGGCGGCGCCATGGGCTTTGGCAAGAGCAAAGCAAAATTACTCAATCAGGATAACGCCCGCGCCACCTTTGAAGATGTGGCCGGTTGTGATGAAGCCAAACAGGAAGTCACCGAAGTAATCGAATTCCTGCGTGACCCGTCCAAATTCACCCGCCTTGGCGGCAAGATTCCCAAAGGCATGTTGCTGGTCGGCCCTCCGGGTACCGGTAAAACACTGTTGGCGCGCGCTATTGCCGGTGAAGCCGATGTGCCGTTTTTCTCTATCTCCGGTTCCGATTTTGTCGAGATGTTCGTCGGCGTCGGCGCATCGCGCGTACGCGATATGTTCGAGCAGGCCAAAAAACATGCGCCGTGCATTATCTTTGTGGATGAAATCGATGCCATGGGTCGCCATCGCGGCGCTGGTATCGGCGGAGGTAATGACGAGCGTGAACAGACACTGAACCAGATGCTGGTTGAGATGGATGGTTTTGAATCCAATGAGGGTGTTATACTGGTGGCGGCGACGAACCGCCCGGATGTGCTCGATCCGGCCCTGCTGCGCCCCGGTCGTTTTGACCGGCAGGTAGTGGTGCCTCGGCCTGATTTACTGGGTCGCGAACAAATTCTGAAAGTGCACATGCGCAAAGTGCCGCTGGCTTCTGATGTGAATGCCAAAGAGCTGGCTCGTGGTACACCGGGATTTTCGGGTGCTGATCTGGCCAATCTGGTCAATGAGGCAGCGCTGAATGCGGCTCGATATGATCGCGATAAAGTCACCCGCGCCGATTTTGAAACGGCCAAGGACAAAGTGATGATGGGCACCGAACGGCGCTCCATGATTATCTCGGATGAACAGAAAAAAACCACGGCCTACCATGAAGCCGGGCATACGCTGGTGGCCAAGCATCTGAAAACAGCCGATCCGGTGCATAAAGTGAGCATTATTCCGCGTGGTCAGGCGCTGGGTATTACCATGCAAATGCCGGAAGAGGATAAATTCAATCACGATAAGGATTATCTGCTGGATCAGATTTCTATCATGATGGGCGGTCGTCTCGGCGAGGAACTGGTGCTGGGTCAGATGACCACCGGCGCATCGAATGATTTTGAGCGCGCCACGCAACTGGCGCGTAATATGGTTACCCAGTGGGGCATGTCTGACGAACTGGGTACCATGGTCTATGGCGAGCGTGAACATGAACCATTCCTGGGTCGTGAAATTACCCGCCAGACCAATATTTCCGAGGAGACGGCACGAAAAATCGATTCGGTGGTGCGTAAGATCATCGAAGATAATTATGGTCGGGCCAAACATATTCTGGAAAAATACATGGACCAGCTGCACTCGCTTGCCAAGGCGCTGATCAAGTATGAAACGCTGGATACCACCGATATTGATCGAGCCATGGAAGGCAAGGAACCATTGTTGATCAAGGAATATGAGAAGCCACCTTCATCAAGAAAAACACCGCCGGAAGAACCTTCTGAAAAAGTCGATATTGGCAGCGACAGCAAGGGTGATAAGCCATCGGGTAACGAGGCCGAAGTACGCTGATGTCGTCACGGTGGCTAAGGCCCACCGATAACGATGTGTGGATGATGGGGGTGCTAAATTGCACCCCCGATTCGTTTTCGGACGGGGGCGCTTTTGTAGATTCCGATGCAGCCATCGCGCATGGGCTATATATGCATAAACAGGGCGCAGCTATCATTGACGTGGGCGGCGAATCAACTCGCCCCGGCGCAACCCCAGCATCGCAGACAGAAGAACTCGCGCGTGTCATTCCGGTGATTGCTGAACTGACCAGGCAGGGCTGCACGGTGTCTGTCGATACCATGAAAGCCGAGGTCATGCGTCAGGCCGTAGATGCCGGTGCCAGCATCATCAATGATGTCAGTGCGCTGACCCACGATGCCGGCTCTATGCACGTCGCAGCGGAAAGCGGCGCAGAGGTTTGCCTGATGCATATGCAGGGCAATCCCGAAACCATGCAGCAACAGCCTGAATATAATGATGTTGTTCAGGATGTGGCTGACTTTTTCGCCCGGCGCATCGAAGCCTGTTTGCAGGCCGGAATTCAAACCTCCTCGATCATTCTCGATCCCGGTATCGGTTTCGGCAAACGTTTGCAGGATAATCTGGCCCTGATTCGTGCCGTTTCCCATTTTAAAACCACCTTTGACATGCCGGTGCTTCTCGGTTTGTCCCGGAAATCATTTCTGGGCCAGTTGACCGGAGCATCGGTGGATGAACGCGAACTGGAAACCGCCGTGGCCGGTGCTATGGGTATTGCTTATGGTGCTGATGTCCTTCGCATTCACGATGTCGTCCAACAAAAGCGTGCGATCCAGGTGGCTTCCGCTTTGAGTTGACCAGCCTCATATCCCGAGGCAAAATAGTTACCAATCCCCGGATGAATCATTCCTCCGGTTTGGGAATAAAAAATGGTGAGACGCCTGAACCTTTTTCCTTGCAAGCTGAAGTAATCGAACTATCCTGACTTCTTATGTTCTTTTCTTGCGTTCCATACAGTCGTCACATGAGCCGTAGCAGCAGAGCAATAAACACCAATGAAGGAATTCACGCTGATGAATAACTGGCAGTTTGGCATTACTGATATCGTTGATATCGCAGTGGTGGCTATCGTCGTCTATTTTTTCCTGCGCCTGATTCGCGGTACGCGTGCAGTGCAGATGCTGATCGGCGTGGCCGTCGTGGTGGTAACCTATCAGCTGGCGCGTGTCTTTGGTCTGTTCACTGTGGAATGGATGTTCGGCCATTTTTTCTCCGCATTTATGGTGATTCTGGTAGTCTTGTTTCAACAGGAAATTCGCCGCGCATTAATGCGCGTAGCGACTAATCCCTTGTCTTCCGGCAATGGGCCCGGTGAAGCCACCATTGAAGCCATGGTTGAATCAGCATTTTCACTTGTACACCGTGGCTGGGGCGGATTGCTGGTAATTGAGCGCGATACCGGTTTGAGACATTTGTATGATTCGGGCGTGGAAATGGATGCGCCATTGCGTCCGGATGTCGTCCAGACCCTGTTTTGCACCGATGCGCCAATGCACGATGGTGCAGTCATTATTGACCCGGATACCGGCG
>CAJXNE010000063.1 GCA_913056285.1 uncultured Zetaproteobacteria bacterium
TCGTTGGGTAGTTGTAACGCGACTTGCGTCGCTATTCATGGCGATTGTGGATTCCCGCCTGCGCGGGAATGACGTGCAGGAGAAAAAACATGAAATTGGTCGTGGCCAGCAACAATGCAAAAAAACGTACTGAAATCGCCACTATTGTCGGTGCGCTCGGCATCGAACTGATTGCGCCATCTGATACGCAGTTTATCGATGTCATCGAAGATTCACCCACTTTTTCGGGCAATGCCCGCAAAAAAGCAGAAGCCTTTGCTGATGCCAACGGGCTGCCTGCGCTGGCCGATGACTCCGGGCTGTGCGTCGATGCTTTAGATGGCGCTCCCGGCATTTATTCAGCCCGCTTTGCCGGCCCGGATGCCTGTGATACCGATAATAACCGGAAATTAATCACTGAGATGGCGGGGCATGCCAATCGTAGCGCCCGCTTCCGCTGCGCCATTCATCTGGCTTTTCCCGATCGTGAGCAATCCTTCAGTGCTGAAGGCGAGGTGCAGGGTGATATTTTAACGCAGGCCGCTGGCGCGGGCGGCTTTGGATATGATCCGCTGTTTTTTTGCCCGGAGCTGGGCAAGGTCTTTGCCGAATGCACAGCTGAAGAAAAAGCCACGGTATCGCATCGCGGACGCGCGCTGCGCGCGCTGGCTGAACAATTGAAAAACCGGTAGTCATAGTGCAAATCTCTGAATCATGGAATCCGCATCTGGCTGGAGAATTCGGCAAGGATTATATGTGCCGCCTGTTTGATTTTCTTCAAAGCGAGTCGAATAAAACCATCTATCCGGCTAAAGAAAACTGGTTTGCCGCCATGCAACACACCGACTTCGACGATGTGAAAATTGTAATTCTGGGGCAAGACCCATATCACGGACCAAATCAGGCACACGGATTAAGCTTTTCCGTCCCCGTCGGAGAAAAAATACCGCCATCGCTACGCAATATTTTCATAGAACTCGAAAGCGATTCCGAATTGTCGTTCACCAGGCCTGAACACGGTTGTTTAACGCATTGGGCCGATCAGGGCGTATTATTACTGAATGCCACGCTGACGGTGGAAGCGAAACATCCCGGCTCGCATCAAAAGCAGGGGTGGGAGCAGTTCACCGACCACATCATTGCAGCACTCAATACACATCGGGAGAATCTCGTGTTTATGCTGTGGGGAAAATATGCTCAAGACAAGGGGAAGTCGATTGATGCGAACCGTCATCTTGTACTGCAAACGACCCATCCGTCGCCATTTTCCGCCTATCGGGGTTTTTTGGGATGTGGTCACTTTTCCAAAGCCAATGCATGGCTGAAAGTGCACGATCAGAAGCCTATCATCTGGTAATTCAAACGTCTTTCCCAGAGCCGAAACCCGAGTTAAAGCCCGCTACTGGTAGCCTTGAACTTTTTCATTTTAGCGTAGACTTTATTGGGGTATTTCATGCGCCCCAGCGAACCGTTATAGGCACCCAGCGCACGGTCATATGTTTTATAACGATCCAGATAATGGCGGATAATGGCGCAGCCGTAACGTACGTTCGTTTCGATGCTGAGCAGGTTATCATCGGGTTTGCCCAATTCTTTTTTCCAGAATGGCATCACCTGCATCAGGCCTACCGCGCCGACATTGCTGACGGCAAAATGATCGAATTGCGATTCCACTGCAATCACGCCGAGAATCAGTTCGGGCGAGAGTTTTTGTCTCTTGCTGTAGACATACACCCAATGCGCAATGGTTTTCGCCTCAGTGGCATCGGCCACCCAGGGGCTGATCGTGCCGATAATATCCTGCACCCAGACCGTCTGTTCAAAATCCTGCTGTTCCGTTTGTTTAGCCGGTTCCAGCATCTGGCGCAGCTCTTCTTTTTCCTGCGGCTCAATCTCCAGCAGACCGACATTTTTTTCGACAATCTGCTTCACGGCAGTCTGGGCCAAATGTTGTTTATCCTCGGTATTGCTGTTCAACCATACGGGGATGGTCAGCAGGAAACCCACGACCATTGCCCCGGCCAGAATGGCCTTGGGTGAGCGGTCGCCTAATCGTCGGCGGAGTTCGTCTGCGTTCAGCTGTTCGCCTCAGTAGCGTGTAATTCAGTCAATACGATGTTCACGACATCGGCGACGGCCACGGTCTTTCGTTGCTGCTGTCTCCAACCAATTTCCACTTCACCGTCTTTCAGACCGCGATCACCAATCACGATTTGGAACGGCAGGCCGATCAACTCGAAATCCTTGAATTTGACACCGGGACGTTCATTGCGTTCATCCCATAATATCTCAATGCCCGCATCTGCCAATTGCCGATAGATTGTTTCCGATGTGTCCCGCACCGCATCCGATCTACCCATGCTAATCAGGCCAACCTGAAACGGAGCCAGTGCCAGCGGCCAGTTGATACCGGCCTCGTCATTACACTGTTCCACAATCGCTGCCATCAAACGCGACACGCCAATGCCGTAGCATCCCATCGTCGCTACGCTGCGCTTGCCCTGTTGATTCTGGAATATCACTTCCATGGGCTCGGTATAACGCGTGCCGAGCGCGAATACCTGTCCGACTTCAATGCCGCGCGATAATTCAATCATACCGCCACACCGCTCACAAACATCACCAGCCCGCGTTTCGCGCAAATCGGCGAATTCGGGCTCTGCAATATCGCGGGTGATATCCAGCCCGGTAACATGGGTGTCAGGCTGATTGGCGCCGGCTACCAACCCTGTCGCGCCCTGTAAACGCATATCCACCAAAACACGCCCCGATAACTGCTGCGGGCCGACAAAGCCGGTGATGCCGCCGATGCTTGCGATATCATCATCGCTCGCCATTTCAACACTGTCTGCGCCAAGCACATGGGCCAGTTTGATTTCCTGAACCTGATCATCGCCAGCTACGCAGGTAGCCACGATCGCACCATCATGCTCACCACCATTGACGCGATAGACCAGCGTTTTAACCAGCAGGCCGATATCCACCGACAGAAAATCAGCCACATCTTCGACACTGGTAACGCCAGGCGTTTCGACCATGTTAAGGGCAGCCTGTTCGCAGCTTGTGCTGGCTCGCACTGATACCGCTTTCTCTACATTGGCCGCATAATCGCAGCCCGAACAGTGTGCGATCAGATCCTCGCCCGATTCGGCCAGCACATGAAATTCATGCGAATCGCTACCGCCAATCGAGCCGGTATCGGCTTCCACAGGCCGGAATTTCAAGCCGAACCGCGTGAAGATGCGGGTATAAGCTTCAAACATGTTTTTATATTCAGCAGCCAGACTTTCTTCATCGGCATGGAAGGAATATGCGTCTTTCATGACAAATTCGCGACCGCGCATCAGCCCGAAACGGGGACGAATCTCATCTCGGAATTTATTCTGAATCTGGTACAGATTCATCGGCAACTGTTTATAGGAACGCAGCTCACGGCTGACCAAATCGCAAATCACTTCTTCATGCGTTGGCCCAAGGCATGATTCATGGCTGTGCCTGTCTTTGAAACGCAGCAGTTCAGGCCCGTATTTTTCCATGCGTTCGGATTTTTCCCACAATTCGCCCGGCTGAACCATCGGCATCAATAATTCCTGTGCCCCGGCACGATTCATCTCATCACGTATGACCGCCTCGATCTTGCGCAAGACGAGCAATGCCAGTGGCAGATAATCATATACGCCTGATGTCACACGGCGAATATAGCCGGCTCGCAGCAATAATTTATGAGAAGTCACCTCGGCATCAGCCGGAGCATCTCGTAGAGTTGGAATGAAAGACCTGGAATATCGCATGGCAGCAAGCATAGCGGGCGCTGATTCATTCAGGTAGTCCTGCTTTAAATCCGGCAGGGTTCCAGTCTGATTTTTGATTCCTTTGATTAAAATTCGGTTGTACTTCTTTTTGACTTTTAAGTACAACTGGAAGATAATGCATCCATGAGGTACTGGGATAAAGCAACGCACTCCATTTATGGAAGCCTGCTGGACAGCGTCAAATGTGATGCTGGCGCCCCGTCTTCCGGATCCATTGTGCGTTCGATATCCAAAGGCCATGTCTATCTTCAGCATCGGGTTGCCTACGAAGGTAAACAGATATCCCTGAATACTTCCCAGCAGGCGCACCGCGATGGTTGGCCCGAGCGCAGTCGGCTTGTCTCAACACTCCTTGCATTTGGCGTGAATGCACCGGATAGAACCGCAGCAAAGACCATTGAGCTGCTTGATGCTATCGGGTGTTTCTCGGTGCAGAAAGCTGTGTTGATCGGCTCCCATGCGTTCAATGCGATAGGCAATAATCTGGGGGTCACATGGGATGCCGGATTTGAAACAAAAGACATCGATCTTGGCCGCATGGTTCGGGTCTCGTGTCAGCCCGGCAACCGCACAGCGGAAATCTTGTTAAAAGCAGGATTCCGGGCAGTTTTTTCACTGGTTCATAAACATCCAGCTACGACTTTTGTGCATAAAAATGGTATGAAAATCGATTTTCTGACCCCGATGACTGGCAAGCCGACGAGCAAGCCCGAGATGCTCCACGGCGCAGGCGTCCATGCCGAACCACTGCGGTTTTTGGACTACCTTATCAAAGACCCGCAAGAGGCTATAGTAATGACCAGAAACGGTATTCTGGTTTCTGTTCCGCAATCAGCACGGTATGCGCTTCACAAATGCATTATCTGTCAATACCGAAGCAGCGATGTAAAGCGCGCCAAGGATATCCTGCAAGCCGAGTCCATTCTGACTGTCCTTGAGGACAGCATGCCGCAACTGATTGCTGATGCATGGGATGACTTGCCGTGGAAAGAGAAAGCCATGCATGGCATGCGTAATTTCAAAGATAGCGAACTTGCGGGCAGGGTCATTGCAATTTGTGGCAAGCCATAAATCGGGTAACTCCGGACGAAATCGAATGCATGGCTTTTGTCTGGTTCAAATGCGCGAAGCAAGGCGCGTGCATTTTTCGTAATATGCATGATTGAAGACTTGACCGTATGCCCTTGACAGCATCCCGAATCGCCTGCTTTATGTTTCGGGGCAGATCGTTTTTCGTTAAACGCGATGACTTGGCTGATCCGCTACTGTCCGGCAATACATGAGTTCCGAGGATAATCTTGCCCGTGCCATGCTCTATGAGGCAGCCAATGTGATGATGGTGCGGGTGAAAGCGGAGCTCCCTTTAAAAGCGTGGGCGCTGAAACTGGCTGACAGGGTTGGAGGCAAAAAGGCTCGCGTTGCGCTGGCTCGCAAAATGGCTGTTATCTTGCACCGCATGTTGGTCGACAACACAGCCTTTCACGCGGGATAGCTAACGCTGTAACGAAAAGAACCTAGAGATTCCCCTATGGGAAGTCTTGATCGGGACGAGGACGGAAAATGATTTCGAGAGTATTGCTGCCGTACGGGTGAAAATATCCATCCAGAACGGCGTGGCTGGGACAATGAAACGTTTACCGTTATCCGACACCATCATGAGGCAGCCAATATAACATCTGTGCCCACCTCGGAGACAACCATGAACCCGGGCAAGACAAAGCAAAAAACGCGGAGGAAAGCCATTAGCAATTAGACAGCGCAATACATAACTCCAAACTAAATGGGCTGTTGAGGTAAGATGGCGAGGGATTGTTTCGCGGGTTGAAGGGTGAGGTATGATTTTTTCAGTTGTTTGGTTCTGGCGAAATCCCCGTGAAAGAAATCCAGTTGTTATATCGCCTGATGGGAAGCTAGATTCGGGTCATGACTGATACGATTGTACCCCCTCAAACAGTAACTATCATCGGCGCCGGTCTGGCCGGTTCCGAAGCGGCCTGGCAGTTGGCCCGGCGCGGCGTGCCGGTGCGTTTGCACGAAATGCGCCCGCTTAAAATGACGCCGGCCCACAATAGCGGCAAATGCGCCGAACTGGTTTGCTCCAATACCTTTCGTGCTGATCATCTGGAAAATGCGGTCGGGCTCCTGCACGAAGAAATGCGGCGCATGGATTCGTTGATTATGGCCGCAGGCGATCAGGCACGGATTCCGGCCGGTACGGCGCTGGCTGTGGATCGCGAACAGTTTGCCGAATTGGTGACTGCAAAATTGCGAGCCGAACCATTAATCGAATATATTGAAGGCGAAGTGACAGAGATTCCGTCCGAAGGCCTGGTCTTAATAGCCTCCGGGCCACTCACTTCCGATGCACTATATGAACAGATCCAGTCGCTAACCGGCGAAGACAGGTTGATGTTCTTCGATGCCATCGCGCCGGTGATTGATGCGGAATCCATCAATATGGACATCTGCTACTGGAAAAATCGCTATGATAAAAACGTCGAGGAAGGGGAAGCTGGCGACTATCTCAACTGCCCGATGGATGCAGCGCAGTATAAGTCGTTTATTCATGAGCTGGTCAGTGCAGATAAAGTGGCATTCAAGGATTTCGAGGATATTCCGTTTTTCGATGGCTGCATGCCGATTGAGGAAATGGCCGAGCGCGGCGAGGATACGCCCCGTTTCGGGCCGATGAAGCCGGTAGGGCTGGATCATCCTGAAACCGGAGAGAAGGCTTATGCCGTGGTGCAGCTACGCCGCGATAATCGCATGGGCTCTTTGCTCAATATGGTCGGTTTTCAGACCAAGATGACCTACGGGGAGCAAAAACGGGTATTCAGCATGATTCCAGGGCTGGAAAACGCCGAGTTTTTCCGACTCGGCTCTTTGCACCGCAATACGTTTATCAAATCACCGGCCCTGCTTGATGGCACGCTGCGATTGAAAAGCGATCCGCGCATTCTCTTTGCCGGCCAGATTACCGGCGTGGAAGGTTATGTGGAATCCGCATCCATGGGGCTGATGGCAGGCCGTTTTCTGGCTGCGATGGCGACAGGGCAGGAGCCGGATGCGCCACCTGAAATCACCGCGCACGGCGCGCTTCTTGGTCATATTTCACAAACAGATGTTGCAGGTTTTCAACCCATGAATATTAATTTCGGCCTGTTGCCGTCGGGCAAAAAACGTGAAGGTAAACGCAGGTTCTCGCGCGCCGAGCGCCGTCGCGCCGTGTCCGACCGGGCTCTGGAGGCACTGGATGCATGGTTACAGGTTCAGAGCAACGAGGGGTGAAGCTGCCCGGCGATGCGTATGAGTTGCTGTTTGACCCAGGCCGGGCCCGGTTTGTGTTTTTGTTCAAAGGATAGAATTTCCAGCGCATGCAGTGCGGACACCAGCACATCGAGTTGTCTGGGTAAATAGGTCAGCATGGCCTGCAAAACCTGCTCGCGAATATCCCACTGCAATCGTCCGGCGCTGGAGCGCAAAACGTTAAGAAGCACTTCATCATCTGCTGGTGGAGTCATTTCGATTTTTTCCATCGCCAATAAGCGTGATGACAGCTCCGGAGGCAATGTGCCCGGATCGCCGCGCCATGCAATCACCAGCGAACATTGTAAATCGCGCCCCCGCTCCAACAGATGAAACAGGGCATGCGCGGTGGATTGCGACATAACGCCAGCCTGCACGTCAATCAGCCAATGCACATGCCCCTGTAACGATGCCATCCATTGCTGTGCAAGCGCGCCACTGGACATGCCGCTCTGCTCACCGGTTTCAGCGCTCACTTCCAACATAGCGACAGCAGCCTGATCTGCGGCGAATGTGCGCAATAGATGACTTTTCCCCGCCACATCATCCGAAGCAAGCCAGATTGCGCCGCCATGCATGCTCCAAAGCGCCAGTCGGTTACACGCCTCTTCCACACCGGTATGTCTGATCCATGCGCCATAATCATAATCAGGCGGCAAATCCATTTGCAGCCGCAGCTGGTTTTTTCCACCCATCAGTTTTTCTCGTTCATGATCAATCTTCTGCTGTGACAGCCTTACGCATCCAGACAATCATATATTGAAGGCCGGAAATGCAGGTAAACGCGAATGTCAGCCAGACAACCCATTGTATGATGGTTTCTTCCGGCCATTGCCATGCCATATGTGAAAGCACAGCCAGTACCAGCATAATCTGTAAAAACGTGGTGATTTTGGAAGATATAGTCGGTTGCATTTCCAGTTTATGGGTCACCATCTCATAGGCTATTGCTCCTACCACGATAATCATATCGCGGAAGACCACGGCCAGAAACAGGAATGCGGGCAATTGCTCAATCAAGTACAGGGATACAATGGTACTGATCAGCATCAGTTTGTCGGCAAGCGGGTCCATGATTGCACCGACCGTGCTGCGCTGATCGAAATAGCGGGCAATGGCGCCGTCCAGCATATCGGTAATGCCGGCAACGCCCATCAGAATCAGCGCCATCGCCGGTTCATGTTTGATAATCGCATAGACAATAAATGGCGTAATGATAATCCGCGCCAGTGTCAGGATATTGGGGATATTTAGGATTCGATCCTGCATCATTGCTGTAAATGTTCAGCCGGCACTAGCGCGCCACCCAGCCTTCAACGGACTGTGTAAGCATCAGTCCTCTCTGCCTGAACCATTCTGACAACCAGCGGTCATCCGGCCCCTTCAGTTGCAGGCGATATTGTTGCTCACCCCTGTTTACCTGTCTCAGCGTCATGCGGATAATATGCGGATCACGCGCCAGATCATCCTCAAACAGCACCTGTTCCGGTAACGAAGCCTGACGCAGAACAGTGAGCAGGCCGGTTTTTTGTGACGATGGCGGCACCAATGGCTCCAGCCCCGGCTGAACATCTATCGATGGCTGCATCATTGTTGGTGTAATGGCTACGTTGTCCGCTGACTGTTCCGCGGTTTGCTCCGCATAATAGGGGATGGCGTTTTTCTTCAGATAGCGCAACACCCGCTTCTCATTAAAGATAATACTGACGCCCTGTTCATTGGCTACGGCTTTTTGCAAAAACCGCACCGCTTTTATTTTTTTCGGAATCTGAGTCAAGGCATGCTGCGGTATGATTCTGTTCCACAGTTGCGGCAGGGCCATGTCTGCTGCCTTTTGAATATTGGCATGCAGCCAACGCAATTCTACACCCTGTTGTGCCGCGACTACATCCACCTGCATGCGTGCATCCTGAGCTGCGAAGGCGGATTGCTGAACGCATACCAACATCAGAAAAAATAAACCCCGTAGCCAGTGTTGCATTATTTCACCACCCGTAAATGGCTGGTTTTACGCGCCTTGCTGTGATCTTTCTTGTTTGTCCCTCCGCCACCTTCTATGACGGAGATAGTGGATGTTTCAGGGGCTTTGTTTTCATCCGTTTTATTTTTATCTGCGGTGTCTTCATCTGCTTGATGGCGATTCGTTTCAGGTTTTGCTTTGTTATCCATCAATATCTGTACGTCTCCATCAGTCCCTTCATCAGATATATTACTGCGCACCGCCTGCACAATGGTTTTAATCATTTCCGGCACGCTATCATCCCAGATGATGCCCTGTTCAAGATCGCCTTCTGGCAGATAAGCTGCCCAGATGGTATGCATGGGGATCCGGCAGGAAAAAATCTGTCCGGAAAAAGAAAAGTCGGAGTCCAGTCGGTCATCTTTAATGTTGATTTGCTGAGGCATACGCACATTGAGCACCAGCCTCAGCGCCGGATCGCCATGCAGGCTTTCAGGCACGATCACTTCGTCCTGCGTTGCATCGACGACAATATAAATGCGGCTATGGCGATTAAAATATTCGCGCAACTGCTTGGCTTTCACTGCATCCGAAAAGCTCAGACTCATATGTTTGCCTCCATCATACGCCGAGGCTAGCTGCAAGCTGGCCAAGATGGAAATACGGAGTGGCTCTGTAAGCCGGGTTCTGTCATCCCGAAGGAGTGATGGTCATTCATCTGGGCCTGCCATTGCTGACAGGCTCGAGCAGCCTACCCGGAAGCAACGCGGGCCGCGCCTTGTGCTTCCCTATTTGGCCTTGCTGCGAACGGGGTTTACCGTGCCCCCGTCTGTTACCAGCCGGAGCGGGGCGCTCTTACCGCACCGTCTCACCC
>CAJXNE010000064.1 GCA_913056285.1 uncultured Zetaproteobacteria bacterium
GCTTATCCTACCGCACCCGTGTCAGGCTGGATATCAATGATGGCACGGTGATCGGAGGTCCTGCGCTGGCAGTATTAGGCGCTCCGTTCGCGGTTGGCGCAGTTGGAACGGCCAGCACCAGGGTGGTGCTGCCCGATCAGTTAAATGTTGGTCTGGCCTATATGCCCAATAAGGACTGGATTTTATCACTGGATGTTGACTGGGTGAATTGGAAAACATTCGACAATCTGGACTTCCGCTATGCGCCTTCAGTAGTGGCCTCGGCTCTGACCGGTGGTACCAATTTCCGTACACTGCGGGAAAACTGGAGTGCAACATTTGCAATACGTGCCGGTGCACAGTGGCAGTTTGCTCCTGACATGCGCTTGAGGGGTGGATATACCTTTGACCCGACGCCTGTCGATGATCCTTTCTTCTCGCCCGCCATTCCGGATCGGGATCGGCATTTGTTTACTGTTGGTTTTGGTTACGATGTCAATAAATCACTGACTCTGGATATGGCCTATATGTTTGTTTATTTTGTGGATCGGAATCAGACAGCATCGACAGGTACGGATGCTGTGCGCAATGGTAATTATTCAGGCAATGTGCATATCCTGGCTGGATCGCTGGTGTATCGGTTTTAAGCATATTTCACCATCATGGATCATGATAAATAATGATAAAGGGGTTCTGCGGAGCCCCTTTATTGATGGTCGGATGAAAGGAATGTTGTTATCATAGGGACAAACGCATATTGATGGAGGATGCCATGTTCTGGATTCTGTTACTGGTCGTTGTATTTGGGCTGTTATTTTTGCTGACACGGGGCAGCCTGGCGTTGCAAGCGTGGCTGGGGATATTAGCGATTGCAGATGTGGTGCTGATGTTTGCCGGCATGAGCGGCTGGCTTGGTTTTATATTGCTGCTGCTGATTGCTGCCGGGTTTGTCTTTTTCGCAGTGGATGATATTCGTCTGAAATGGATTAGCGCGCCGGTCAAGGCGATGATCAAAAAAGCGCTGCCGCCAATGTCCGATACCGAGCGGGTGGCCATTGAAGCGGGAACAGTATGGTGGGATGCTGAACTTTTTCAGGGCAATCCTGATTGGGATGTGTTGCTGAAAACAGCCGTGCCGCGACTGAATGAAGAGGAACAGGCTTTTGTCGATGGCCCGACTGAAACGCTGTGCCGTATGCTCGATGACTGGCAGATCAATCACGAACTGAGAGATTTGCCCGAGGACGTCTGGGACTACATCAAACAGAATGGCTTTTTCGCCATGATTATTCCGAAATCCTATGGCGGTCTTGAGTTCTCTGCCTATGCCCATTCGTGCGTGATTCAGAAAATCGCCAGTCGCAGTTCGGCGGCCGCCGTCACGGTGATGGTGCCCAATTCGCTGGGCCCGGCAGAATTACTGATGGCTTACGGCAGCGATGAGCAAAAGGATTATTATCTGCCACGTCTGGCCAGTGGCGAAGAAGTGCCGTGCTTTGCGTTGACTGCACCCACGGCTGGTTCGGATGCAGGCGCGATTCCGGATACGGGTATTGTGTGCAAGGCCGAGTTTGAGGGCGAAGAAACACTGGGTTTGTTGCTGAACTGGGAAAAGCGATATATCACGCTGGGACCGGTGGCGACGGTGCTGGGTTTGGCGTTCCATGTTTACGATCCGGAACACTTGTTGGGGGAGCAGGATGATCTGGGTATTACCTGCGCCTTGATCCCGGTTGAAACGAAAGGCGTTGAAATCGGACGGCGACACGACCCGCTTGGCATCGCATTCCAGAATGGCCCGAATAGTGGAACTGATGTGTTTATTCCGATGGATTGGGTGATCGGCGGGCAGACCATGATTGGCAACGGCTGGCGCATGCTGGTTGAACGTTTATCGATCGGACGCGGTATTTCATTGCCCTCGATGAGTGCCGCAGCAGGCAAAATGGCCTGCCATACGACTGGCTCTTATGCGCGTTTGCGCAAGCAGTTCAAAACTTCGATCGGTCGATTTGAAGGCGTCGAAGAAGCCCTCGCCCGTATCGGTGGCCTGACTTATATGATGGATGCGGGCGTGCGTTTAAGCACCTCGGCGCTGGATGCAGGTGAAAAACCGGCTGTGGTGACGGCGATTGTGAAACGTTATCTGACCGAGACGATGCGTCAGGTGATTGATGATGCCATGGATGTGCATGGCGGACGCGGCATTTGCATGGGGCCATCGAATTATCTGGGGCGCACTTACCAATCTATCCCCGTGGCGATTACGGTGGAAGGCGCCAATATCCTGACCCGCAGCATGATGGTATTCGGGCAGGGAGCAATGCGCTGCCACCCCTATTTGCAAGAAGAAATCGAAGCGGCTTCTATGGATGGGGAAGATGGTTTGAATCGTTTTGATAAAGCATTGATGTCGCATATGGCTTATACCATGGCCAATGCGGCGCGGGCTGTGTTGTACGGCGTTTCCGGAGGTCGGTTGGCACCATCACCTGTAGCCGGCGTGACATCCATTTATTACAAACAAATTGCCCGCTTTAGTGCAGCGACATCGGCCATGGCTGACCTGGCTCTGTTGGTGTTGGGTGGGGCGTTAAAGCGTAAGGAATCGATTTCAGGCAGATTCGCCGATGCGCTGGCATATCTCTTTCTGTGTTCGGCGGTGCTGAAGCGCTTTGAGGATGATGGACGTCCGAATGCCGATTTGCCCTTGCTACACTGGGCCTGCCAATTCTGCCTTTATCAGGTGCAGACGGCACTCGATGGCGTGATCCGGAATTTCCCTGTGCGTCCTGTGGCGTGGAAGATGCGGGTCTGGGCTTTTCCTTTGGGGAGATGTTTACATTTACCAGCCGATACCCTGACGCATCAGGTGGCTTCGATGTTGCTGGAACCATCGGCATCACGAGACCGGTTGGTTGACGGTATTTGTGCGCCGGATGATGAAGCTGATGTAACCGGGCGTTTGAAGTATGCCATGACGATGACCATCCAGGCCGAGCCAATCGAGCGCAAATTGCGCGACAAGGGCAAGATACATCGACCCGATCAGCCTTATGAGGATTGGCTGGAAGCGTTGGTGAGCGAGCAGGTGCTGAAGCGGGAAGAGGCGGATATATTACTGAATACGCGAACAGCCGTGCGTTCGGCAATCATGGTTGATGATTTCCCGGCTGATGAGTGGCGTTGATTCAGTTAAAACTTTTTTCACCGCAGCGTACGTTACGGTGAATGCTTTGGACTGGTTATAAGCCGCCGCTGATTTTCCAGCCGCTGTCTGTTTTGGTTAGGCTGATACGTTCGCGCTGATTGATCTGCCGCCATTCGCCGTTGGCTTGCACATGCAGGAGATAACTCTGTTCACACTCCGCATGCTGATCATCCAGCAGGCGAATCGTGCGATTGTCTGAGGTCATTTCAATCTTCTCGAACTGGTTGAACAGGCCGCGCATCTTGTTGATAATTTCAAATTCAGTTTGGTTGTTATATTCGTATCCGGATATAAGCAAGCCTGCATAATGGGTGATATCATGGTTACTAACGGCTGCATCGCGTGCGTCGAGCACGCTGCGGATATCAACCTTGTCCTGTTCGCTGCACGCGGAAAGCAGGCATAGCAGGATAGAAAAGAAAACCGGAACATGAATGCGTTTGTTGTGCAGAGACCGATGAAGCATTAAAGATATCGTTTCACCTTCGAGCTCCATGAACTGTTTGGATAATTATGCCTGAGCAGAATGGCTGTTTGGCGGGCATCCTTGTCCATATCCATTTTGGCATAAGAAGCGGCAAGGTAATACAACGATTCTTCAATGGCGGGCGTGGTTTGATACAAGCGTACTACTTGCTGAAAACGGTTGGCGGCAGCTACGAAACGATCTCTGTTATAATAAAATTTACCGACAGTCATCTCGTGTTTGGCCAGTGTGTTATACAGGGATTGCAAACGGCTTCGGCCATCTTTGGCATAGGCGCTGTCCGGATGGTCTTTGAGCAGTTTTTTGAACGCATCAATGGCCAACTGGTTCATGGTCGCATCTTTTTCAGCCGGTGAACGCTGTCTGTAATAGCTCATGGCCAGCATGTATTGAGCATAGTCTACATTGGCATGCGTGGGATGGCGTTCAATAAACTTTTTACTCAGTGTTTCAGATAAAACAAATTCTTCATCCTTATAGGCGGCAAAAATGCGTAACAGTTCAGCCTGGATTGCATATTTGCTGTAGGGATAATTGGCGCTGAATTTTTCCAGGTTTTCAGCTACCTTAGCGTAGCTACCATTATTCATGAGTTCTTTAGCTGCTTCATACTCTTGTTGGGCGCCGCTTTTGTGTTGCTCGTCATGTTTGGCGCAGCCGGCAAACAGGGCGATGGAAATAATAAGCAGGATAAATTTGGACTGGTTCAGATTCATGGGCGAAGCTTACGTGGTCGGCGGGGTGGCGACAACGGCAAGCTGACGGCCACTTTGGTTACCATCACGCCTGAACGAGAAAAAATCTTCAGGATGACAAGCCGTGCATGCCTTGTGCACTTCAATATGGCTTTTGTTCAGGCCTGCATCAATCAGTTGCAATACATTGATTTCGGCCAGATCGGCGTGGATTTCGGATGTGTGAATCAAACAATCATTCGCACCGGCGGTACTCTTGATTAGTGCTTCGGCGGCATCGTTTCCAATTGCAAAGCAGCATGGGCCGATGCATGGGCCTAGCGCGGCCAATAGCTTTTCATGCTGTGCGCCATGCTTAAGCATGGCTTCAACCGCATACCTGACGATGCCTGCTGCACTGCCGCGCCATCCGGCATGCACAGCTGCAACGATACCGGCTTCCGGATCGGCCAGCAGGATGGGTAAACAATCAGCCACACGTACGGCGACAGCGGTATTGTTCCGGTTTGCCATGAGGATGTCGGCCTGTTGCGAATGCATTTTTCCTTTTCCGCTGCACCACAGCAGTGCTGTTTTGTGCACTTGATTTGCCTGGTGAGGTAAACAGGTCAGTGCGGCTGATTGCATCAGACCAACTAGATTTTGTTCAATAAACCTGTCGCTGTCACCCGGATCGGGGCCGAAGTTCTGTGAATCGAAAGGGGGTGGGCTGACGCCGCCATTGCGCAGGCTGAAAATGCCTGTAATGCCGTGACGATCCAGCAGCTGCGATCGGATAAACCGGGCTTTAGCCATAGTTTATGGACAGTGCATCGCTCAACTGCTGTAAATCTGTCGGTAATGCCGCTTTGAAGCTGAGCGGTTCATGACTGACCGGGTGTTGGAATGCCAGCAATTCGGCATGCAGGGCCTGACGCTTGAGTGCTGTAATGACGCTGCGGGTTGGCTCAGGAACTTCAGCAGGTGGATTATAACTGCGGGCATAGATCGGGTCCCCGAGTATGGGTAATTTTTCATGCGACAAATGAACGCGAATCTGATGCGTGCGCCCGGTATGTAGCGTTAACCGCATTTGACTGAACGGGCCGAACAGATGTTCGACCTCGGCATCGGTCACGGCATCGCGACCCGTGGGCGTGACCGCCATTTTCTGCCGATGTTGGGGATGTCTGCCAACGGGTAATTCTATTCGTTTATGATGCCAGCGGGGATTGCCCCTGCACCATGCGATGTATTGTCGGTTCAGATCGTGACTGGCGAACATGGCGCTTAAGCTACGGTGGGCGATTTCACTTTTTGCTATCACCAGACTGCCGGAGGTGTCTTTATCAAGCCGGTGTACGATGCCGGGGCGCTCAGTGCCATTGATGCCGGGCAGGTTATCGCAATGGTGCAGCAGTGCATGCACCAGCGTGCCGCTATCATGGCCGTGAGCAGGGTGCACCACCATGCCGGCAGGTTTGTTGATGACGATGAGATGCTCATCTTCAAACAGGATATCGAGCGCAATATCTTCCGCCTGTAGCGCCAACGGTTCAGTCGGCGGTATATGCAGATAGTAAGCATCGTATTGTCTGACGCGCGACGATGCCTGTTTGATGATTTTCCCCGAGCGATTTCGGACATGGCCGTTTTTCAGCAATTGCTGGATATGATTCCGGCTCAGGCCGGAGAGCCGGGTTAGAGCGGCATCAATCCGTTGACCATCCTGAGCTTCAGCTATTGTGAAACTCAGATACTCATGGTCAGTGGTTTCGCTCACGCGCCTTTATCTGATATTGAAGGGGCAGGCGTTGAGGCTTTGCTAACGGACTTGGCAGGGTCTGTTTGTACCTTATTCGTCTGCACCTTATCTGACTGTCCCTGATCTGTTGTCTGGGCGTTTGCCCCGTCTTTGGCTGCGGCCGGACGTCTGCGTCTGCGTCTGCGTCTGCGTTTTTTGCCTTCACCGGAAGTGGATTCAGCATTGTTATTCTCAACAGGCGGTTGTTGCTGCTGCGGCTTCTTTTTCGTTTTGCCTGGTTTTTGCTGCTGGTTATTTTTTTGCGTGCTTTCACCATCTGTTTTGGCACTCTTTTGAGTCGCAGAGGCATTTTTACGCTTCCTGTTGCCACCGCGCCGACGCCGGTTTGGACGGGACTGTTGTTTTTTCTGCCCGGCTTTTTCTGCCGCTTCGTTTGCAGCGGCTTTTTTGGCAGCAGCCTCTTTGGCCAGTGCCTCTTTGCGTTTCTGGCCGGTCAGGAATCCAATCAGCGATTGGAGTGCGCCTTCTTTTTTCTCTTCTTTGGCAGCAACAGGCGCTGGCGGCGGGGTAGGGATGCCGACAACCGGTTTGACCGGTTTCAGTTTCTTACCGCTGCGCGGCGGTTTAATCCGCTTGCCTGTGTCTTCAAGCACTTCCACACGCTGCTGATTATTTTCGTTCCACTGCCGTTCGATACGGTAGTGCGGGATATCCAGTTCGGGGCGAATCTGCATGGTGATTTGCACTTCATAGGCTTCTTCAATGCGCGCGATATTGGCGCGTTTGTTGTTCATCAGGTATTCGCCGGTATCGGATGGGACCTGCACGACTAATGTCGGTTTTTTTCCGCGTTCAGCCCAGTCTTCCATGCGAGTGAGCATTTGCAGCGCCATCGAATCGACTGTGCGAATAAAACCCCGCCCCTGACAACGCGGGCAGGGCTCAGTGGTCGATTCGCGGATGGATGGATGCAGGCGCTGACGCGACATTTCAAGCAGTCCGAAGCGGGAAATGCGGGCAAACTGGATGCGCGCCTTGTCGCCCTTGCATGCCTTGCGCAACACGTCTTCCACCTTTTGGCCGTGCTTACGATTGGCCATATCGATAAAATCGATCACGATCAGGCCGCCAACATCGCGAATGCGCAACTGGCGCGCGACTTCTTCAGCCGCTTCGAGATTGATGGTTAGCGCCGTATCGTCGATATGCTTACCCTTGGTGGCACGAGCTGAATTGACATCAATGGCGGTCAGCGCTTCAGTCGGATCAATGACAATCGAACCGCCGGTTGGCAGGCGGATTTCACGCTGATGCACTTCCTCGCACTGCCTTTCCACACCGTAGTGACGGAATAAGGGTTTCTTGCCGCGATAGAGTTTGACCAGCTTTTCCTTGCCGGGCAGTACTGCATGTACAAAGGCCTTGGTGCGCGTGTACACCTCATGATTATCGACCCAGATTTCCTCGATATCATCAGAGAAATGATCACGAATAGCGCGTGTTGCCAAATCGCCTTCGAGATAAATCAGAGCAGGGGAAGCGGTGGTTTCACTGGTAATGCGGATTTCATCCCACAAACGACGCAGATATTGGTAATCGCGCTGTAATGCTTCCAGCGTCTGATCCTTGCCGGCAGTGCGGATGATCAGGCCCATATGATCCGGCACTTCGAGTTGTTTGAGGATTTCTTTCATGGAGCGCCGTTCATCATCGGAGAGCTTGCGCGAAATGCCGCCCCGGGTCGTATTCGGGCTTAACACCAGATAACGACCGGCCAGCGAAATCTGCGTGGTGAGCGCTGCCCCCTTGTTGCCGCGTTCTTCCTTGACGACCTGAACCAATAATTCCTGTTTGGCCTCAAGCACATCCTGAATGGAAACATTGCGTGGGTTGGTTGATTTATCAACGCCGTCTTTCCAGTAGTCCGGGTGAACTTCACCCAGAGGCAAGAAGCCTTGCCTGGCTGCACCATATTCGACAAAAGCGGCTTGCAGGCTGCCTTCCACTTTGGTGATTTTACCACGGTAAATATTGCTTTTGGTCAGGGCTTTGTGGGCCGATTCGATATCGAGTTCGTGCAGATATCCGTCTTCAACAATTGCTACACGGCTTTCTTCATCGTGTATAGCATTGATAAGCATGCGTTTTTTAGTAGTCACGCCATCTTCCTTCGGGCGTTTGAGGGACCTGTCGATTAAAGAACACGGCAACAACGGTTGCTGTGAATAGAATAATCAAACGTATGGACAGCCTGTTTATTGAGTTACTTCAATCATCCACAGCGCATTAAGAGAGTACGTTAAAAGAGTACTATTAAGGAGCTGTGACTTGTGGCTGTTCAGTGCTTATGCTGACTGGTGCGGCCGTTCTACCGGGGCATCAGTTCAAGTCATCAAACGCAGTTTTATTTATGCAGGCTCAACGTTCACATAAATCAAAATAACGCGGTTTGCATGGAGCTTTTTCGCACCGTGCTATTATTTCATTGCTCGGGGTGGAAAAGAACCATGCGCGTTAGAGGCATCGGCAAAACAGGTTCGCGTTCATACAAGGTATCGGGAAAAATGCTGTGCCTGCCATCTCGACTCTGCCCTGAAGGCTCAATCGGAGGCTGGGATTCCCGTCCACAAATCATTACCATTGCGTGTGCGTTGCGTTGTTATGCGATGCAGGAAAACACGGAGCTCACTGCATATCGCAAGGACTCTATCCGGCAAAGGCGGTTTGGCAAGAAAATGCATCAGCAATCCCATCAGCAATCCCATCAGCAATCCCATCAGAAACGGCATCAAGATAGCATCTTAAGCATTGATAACA
The DNA here is from genome assembly GCA_913056285.1 of uncultured Zetaproteobacteria bacterium. GTDB lineage: Bacteria > Pseudomonadota > Zetaproteobacteria > Mariprofundales > Mariprofundaceae > Mariprofundus. The sequence goes on from CAJXNE010000064.1 coordinate 8,934, forward strand.
GCGAAAATGGCAGCAGGCTTGATCGGGTGCTGGTTCGCCGTCTGGGGGCTGCACGCCGCACATTGATATTACGCCTGATTCGCAAAGGTAATGTTCGATTGAATAAAAAACGCTGCAAGCCGGAGTCCCGTGTTGCCAGCGGTGATCAGGTTTTTTTACCCAATAGCTTGAGACAGCCGGAGCAGCAGGATAGCGCTACGATTCCAGCCTCGTTACTGAGCAAGGCGGAGGCATTGCCTGTGCTGTATGAGGATAAATGCCTGCTGGTGGTCAATAAATCAGCCGGGCTCGTCGTGCACGGCGGTTCAGGTCACGATTCCGGATTGATTGAGTCGCTTAAAGTATTACACAATCTGCCTGAACTGCGGCTGGCTCACCGCCTGGATCGCGATACGTCGGGCGTATTGCTGATGGCTAAAAATCTGGAATCCTTGCGGCGGCTCACCGAATCATTCCGCCAGCGCGATATGCAGAAGACATATTTTGCCCTGGTTGCAGGTCACCCATTCGTCCATGCCGGACGCATGATCTCAAAGCTTGCCAAGGGGGTAGAGCGCGGCGGCGAGCGTATGGTGGTTGATGCGGATCAGGGCAAGGAATCGGTGACTGACTTTCAGGCGATGATTGAATTTAAACAGGGCGGCTTTGATTATGCCATGCTTGCGCTGACCCCTCATAGCGGTCGCACGCACCAGCTGAGAGTTCAGTTGCAGAACGAGGGCCATGCTATTCTCGGTGACGGAAAATATGCCGGCAAAGATGAATTGGCGGCCTACAAATCAATCGGTGGAACAGGTCTGATGCTGCATGCCTGGCGTTTGCGCTTGAGTCACCCGGTTACTGGCAGGTCACTCGATTTCACAGCGCCGTGGCCGGAAAGCTGGCAGCGATTACTGATAAATTCAGATAGTTACTCTAAATAAAAGGTGGCTGTTCAGATTGCTGTTGATTGGCTCGAGATCAAGGCGAAAAAGCAGAACGTAC
>CAJXNE010000065.1 GCA_913056285.1 uncultured Zetaproteobacteria bacterium
CAACCGTATCAGTCGCGCCGGCGAGAGTGTGGACTACAGCTGTACAACGCACTGGATATTGACCGGGAGGACAAACAGCGACGACTGGATCAGTGGGCCGCCAACTACCGTGCTTTTGATGCGCCGGTCTGTCTCTTCTTCTTTCTCGATGCTTCCATGGAGGCCGGTGCATGGCTGGACACCGGTATGTTTATTCAGTCCCTGATGCTTGCCGCCGCTGAGGAGGGAGTAGCCAGCTGTGCGCAGGCGGCACTAGCCGAATATCCGGACATCGTAAAAGCTGCACTCGGCTATCCTGATGACAGTATTTTGCTCTGCGGCATGGGGCTGGGTTACGCCGATACAGATGCGCCGGCAAACAAATATCGCACCCCGCGTGCAGATGTGCATACGTTTACCCACTTTTTTGATTGAATTCGCCTATACGCCGAAGAATGGAAACCGTCAGGACAGCGCCACTCAAACAGTGCTGTGCGAGCTAGTGCAGTATGTCTTCTGTAAAAGTGATGATGGTAGCCCCCTTTTACTTAGAACAACAAAGAATAAAGGGGGCATGATGCCCCCTTTATTGTGAAACTGGGTTTAGAAGTGATACGACATGGTTGCGGTGGCGCTCCACAGCTTGGCTTTGTTTCCGGTGGTGGTGCCCAGCGTGCCCAGCTTGACATTGGACCAGTACTGCATCCATTCACCGCCGAGGGAAAGATTATCCTGGATATAATAGTCAGCGCCAAAACCATAACTGAATCCTGTTTTGGACTTGGAGGATTCCACGCCGCCTACTGTCTTCTTGAACTTGGCTGTGGTGCCGCCGAGCATGGCGTAGGGTTTAAAGTCTACGGTGACCGGGAACTGGAATTTGGCCAGATAGGAGATGAAATAACTGTCTGATAATTTGACATTGCCTTTGGTGCCGGACGAGCTGGAACCAATGCGCAGTTCAGCGCCCAGGTAGTCGCCGATATCAGCGCCGAATTTGCCATAACCGCCGAACACGGTCTTTTTCATGCTAAGGCCTGTATTGTCCTTGAGTTCCAGCCCGAATGCGCCAATGCCGACGCCTGCATAAGGACGGATGTCAAAATCGTTGTCCGAGTCGATCCGGAGATCACTATCGCCATCGAAATCCTGCGCCTGTGCATTGGCCAGCGGTATTGCCAGCAAACACAATGTGGCCAGAGTGATATGTAGATATTTAAACATGTTCATTCTTCTCCTTTTAATAGATAGTAGTATTAACAACAGCGAATATAACCCGGTAAATCAGTACGTGCTGATCAGTTTTCGTTCAGCTTCTATTGAATTACTAGGAGTCTGTCGGGCTTAGGGTGATCGTAGCGAGCAGGTAGGGGAACGAGTCAAAAATAGCATGATTTTGAGGCGCATAGTGGTAACTATGCAACGATAAATCAGGATATTTTGGGCCGTTATCTCTGCCGAGCAGTAGGTTTCTCATAAGTCCGATAGACTCCTGGGGGTTATAAATCGCAAACTGGCTCTGAATGAATTCAGAGCCAGAGTGAGATCCGATGCTCATACGGGGGGGGAGGGGATGTATGCGCACCGGATGTCGTGGATGCTAGAACTGTGCTGTGACCTGTAAATGAACATGCTGTTAAAAAAGATTCACCCAAACGTGCATTGCATTGTTTCCCTGCGTGCAACGAACAGTCGCAAGGCGTGCAACAGTTCCATGCAAACGCGTTGTTTGTTTCTTCCGGAAGATGAAACAAGGTAAAGCGATATTCAAATCGTTTGGCTGTTCGGCCAAAAAAACTATCAGGCGCGTTCCATGAATTCGCCGGATTCGGTGTTGACCTTAACTTTTGTGCCGGACTCCAGATAGGGCGGCACCATGATGGATGCACCGGTTTCCAGTTTGCCGGGTTTGTAGGAGCCGGTTGCGGTTTGGCCTTTGATCGTTGCATCGCATTCTACCACTTCGAGAATCACCGTTTGAGGCAGTTTCACATTGAGCGGGCGCTCTTCATGAAATTCAACCGTGACCGTAGCTTCCGGCAACATATACGGCAATGCATTCTCCAGCATTTCCGCGCTGAGCGTGGTTTGGTCGTAGGTTTCCAAATCCATGAAATGATAATCTTCACCATCGGCATAGAGGTATTGCATATCGCGCTGCGATAATACGACGCGATCAACCTTTTCAGTCGAGTTAAAGCGTTTGTTGGTCTTGGTACCAGTCTCGATATTGCGCATTTCCAGCTGCATACAGGCCACGCCCTTACCCGGCGTCACATGCTGGGTTTTCATCACGCGCCACAGCCCATTATTCCATTCCAGAATATTTCCGACTCGTGTGGATACAACATTTATTAGCATAACAAATCCCCTGCGCAGATTGATAAGAAGGAGCGCAACATAGCCATTTGATGCTTTTCGGGCAACAATTCGCGCATGCCGACTCTTCAGGAAACCATGGATGCGTTCATCCGTAAAACTGCTGGCGACCAACCTGCTGCATTGCTGCATGCCGAGCAGTGCATGGAGGCGCTGACCGCTTACCTGTTGCATTTTTCCGATCTGTTTGGTGACCGGGAGATGCAGGAGGAGAGCGAATATGCCGAATGGGAAGAGCATCTCGAAGCCCAGATGAATGATTTGCTTCAGGGTGATGTCGAGATGGTTGGCGATTTGGGGGCGCTGCCGCTACAGGCTTTGGATCCGGAGCATTTGCGTGATTTTCTCGGTTGGTATTTGTTACGCGAAACAGGAGATGCAGAGCTCATTCAGGTTCATGCGGACACATTGCAAGCCTGGGTTGAATATACTTACGCATGCGACTGGTGGCGTCAGAGCGAATACCTTGGTTTCAAAGACATGTTGAGCGATGTCACGCCGGCGGCAGTGCGCGTAGCGCGACTGTCACAAGTGCTGTTTCATTATGTGCGCTCCGGCGTAGGCGTACCGCCCAGGCTGCGCGGCCAGCGCTTCTCACGCTTTGTTGAAGGCCATGGTCGAGTTGCTGAAATTGCTGATGGGGGCTTGTACCTCAATTTCGAGAATCAGATGGAGCAGATCGGTTCGGAAAAGACGGGTTCGGAAAAGACGGGTTCAGAAAAGGGCAGTTCGGATAAGAGCAGTTCAGAAAAAATCGGGCCGGTGCTATTGCCACAGCCTGTATTGAATCTGACAGAGTTGGGTGATGTGTTTGATATTGAGCTGGGGCTGAGGGGCGATCGCTGGGTGATGGTGGATATCGGGCCGGTTTATCCGCGCTGTGTGTATGTGGAAGTAGAAGAATATACGGGGCTGGAAAAAATATCCTGAACATGGCGCTAAAGTGTAAGAATCGCGACGCCAGCCGACCAAACAGTATGCTGATGTTACGTTCCTGTTCCATGCTTTGCCTGCTGCTCATGCTGGTTTCCTCCTGTGCGCCGAGCCATAAACCTTTGAGCAAGGAAGATAAGCAAATTATCGCTGTGATGATGGTGGTCGGCGCGGGCATTGGCGCAGGCGTTGGCGCAGCAGCGTCAAATGTCGGTTCGGATACGACCGGTCTGGCTGTGGCTGGCGCACTGGCCGGCGCTGCTTCCGGTTATGTGGTGGGCAATCTTGTCGTCGATCATATGAATCAGCAGGAAAGAGAAATTCGTCTGTCTGAAGGTAGCAAGAATGGCGATGCCTATATCGAGCGGGTGAAACCGGATGTTTTAAAAATCACGCTGGACCACGGGGCTGAATTTCCCATTGGTTCTGCCGAACTAAGCGGCAAGGGTAGACAGATACTGGATGATATCGCCAGGGCGGTACAACAGCATGGGCAATCCACTGTCGCTGTTGTGGCGTATGCCAATGATGCCTCATCAGCCAAAGAAAACCGGGATTTATCCGGGCGCAGGGCGCGTACGGTTGCCAATTATCTGCATCAACATGGCGTTGGTGATCCCGCCATAAGCTCCACAGGCAGGGGCAGGCCGATGTTTTTACCGGCGAGTAAAATTGCCCAAAAGAACCCTTATTTCCGCCGCGTGGAAATCATCATCAAAGCCATGCCCACCTAGCCTTACTCTTGAATAACAAAATGACGGATTCTATCATAGCCTTTTGTCACCTATTGCTGCCGAGACTCACTTCAAATAGATAGAATAAAGGTGGGAAGCACACCCTCCTTTAAGCAGCCAGTTTCCAGCCTTCTTCTGTCTCTTCTAAACTTATTTCAAGATGATGGATATCACGGTTAAGCTGACTGATCCTTTTTAGGATTTCACCTAGCTTACTACCTTCACTAATATTTTCGAGTTACAAGCCTCGCATCAGGTTCGCCGATGGATCAGGCACATACTTTGTTCTACCCTTCTCCCAGTTACGCACTGCTGATTCACCAACACCAAAAAGATTGGCAACATCAACCTGAGAAAGGCCCAGCTCAATTCTGAAAAAACGAAATTCATCCCCGCTCATTACTGGACGATCAGCAATACAGCGACCAATTACAGCATGTAATCCTTCAAGATCATGTATAGCGACACCCTCACCATAAGGGGTTTCCACAACATCATACCCATTCGCCAAATGGATATAGTCCAAACCGCTGTCAGTATAATGATACATTCAATGCCTCCTAAAACACGGTAATAACAACATAATCGCCGTTATCTTTCTTGTACAAAGCTGCTGCCACACTCACTCTTTCCCCTGAATCAACTGTTTGCATGGTAAATTTATCCCGTCGCTTATCCCCTCGAATAAACGGAGCTTACTGGGTAATAATAGAGCTTAGCAAAGGTAAGTCGCAAGTAGAAAGCCTGCAAACACATGGTTTACAGGCTTTGTTACTACTTTCAGAAATGCTTGGATGGTGGGCTCACAGGGACTCGAACCCCGAACCAACCGGTTATGAGCCGGTAGCGCTAACCAATTGCGCCATGAGCCCGTTTCTTTTTTCGGAAGCGGCACACTAAACAGCGCTTGGTGGCGTGGCAATCGTACAACGCGTAAGCTGCGTCGCCATGAAACAACTACTCATCACTAAACCCACCCTGTTCACTGAACTGAATCTGCCCGAAACCTTGCAAAAAGGCATTGATGGCCTTGGCTTTACCGAGATGACGGATGTGCAGCAAACCGCCTTGCCGCTGACATTGGCAGGCAAGGATGTGGCCGGGCAAGGCCGCACCGGTACCGGCAAAACCGCCACTTTCCTGATTACGGCAATTAACCGGCTACTTACCACCGAACCCAAACAGGGGCGCAACAAACAACATCCGCGTGTGCTGGTGATTGCACCGACACGCGAATTGGTGGTGCAAATTTCCAAAGATGCCAAAAAACTGGCCAGGTTTACGGATTTAAAATTGCACACTGTATTCGGCGGCGTGGATTATGAAAAACAACGGCTTGGCTTTGAGAACGGCGTTGATATTCTTATCGGAACGCCCGGTCGATTGATTGATTATCTGAAAAAACGGGTCTATTCCTTGTCCAAGGTCGATATGCTGATCATTGATGAAGCCGATCGTATGTTTGATTTGGGTTTCATAAAGGATCTGCGTTTTATGCTGCACAGGCTGCCCAACTATGATCAACGCCAGTCGTTGATGTTTTCGGCCACCCTCTCCCACCGGGTGCTGGAACTGGCCTATGAACATATGAATTCGCCGGAGAAACTGCGCGCCGAAGAAGGCGATTTAACCGCGTCCGGTATCACCGAAGAAATGTATCACACCAGCATGGATGATAAATTCCCGCTGCTGGTGCATCTGCTGCGCAGATCGAGTGTTGAACGCGGCATGATTTTCATCAATGAGAAACGCACAGGGGAAAGAGTGGCCCGCAATCTGGCCCGCTACGGTTTTGCCGTCGGCATTTTGTCCGGTGATGTCCGTCAGAAAAAACGCATGCGCATTCTGGAAGATTTCAGCGGAGGCAAGCTTCAACTGCTGGTTGCCACCGATGTGGCCAGTCGCGGCCTGCATATTGATGGCGTCACCCACGTATTCAATTACGATCTGCCGGAAGATGCCGAAAATTATGTCCACCGCATTGGCCGCACCGCTCGCGCCGGCTCAACTGGCACTGCCATCTCCTTCTCATGCGAACGCTTCTGTTTTGGTTTGCCTGATATTGAAGCCTATATCAGCCGCCAGGTTCCGTTATGTCATATTGAGGCGGACATGCTGGACATCGGTAAACCAACCCACCCGGGTGCCAGCGCCGAAGGTCAGGGCAAAGAAGACCGGGCCGAACAACACAATCGCCCCGGCGCTAAACCGGGCTCCGGAAGAGGTCCAAAGAGGAACGGATCAAACCGGAATGGCCCAAACAGGGGCCGACGTTCAGGCGGGCCCCGCCGCCGATAAAGCAAACACGCACACTTTGATTTGTAAGCAAAGGCAAAACCGCGTTTTTGCCTTTGCGAACAGATGACAGGCAGCATGCCCTGCCTTGAATCAGCATCTCTCTGACACGCATGGATTTTTTCCACTGTTCTCAAAACTATCCGGGCTGTTCCTGATGCAGATGCCGTTGGCCGTTGTAGAATCGGGCGACAATCGAGAAAATGATAGCTGTGACCAGCATCAGGCCGGTGAAGAAAAGAAAGTAGTCGGCACCGGCCAGTTTACTGCTGCCGTCGTCATTCCGGATGAGAAAATTCACTGCGCTGGTAAACAGATTGCCAAGCGAAATCGATAACATGAAAAAAGCCATGACAAACAGGTGAAACCAGCCTTTGGCTTCATCTTCAGGCATCGGGGCGCTAACACCATCGGCGGATAACAGGTATTGCGTCATAAATACAATCAGAATGGCGCGCATGCCGTAATAACTGAATCGCTCGGCGGCCTCGTTGCCAATGATATAAGCTATGCCGGGCGGCAGTGTTGTGGTGGCCAGCGGCGCAGTGCGGTAATCAGAGGATGGCATCATGCATTGATACCCTGAGCTGACTCCATAGGCAACGATAACCTGGGATTTGATCCGGGTTTTCGGCCTTGCACTGTTCATACAGATTTAATCAGAACCAATTTAAGCTTCCGCTTGCTTCAACAACCGCGTTGGTTCAATATCCCGCCTCTTGAGTAACAAAATGGTGAGTTTACCATTTCGTTACTCAATCGTTGGGTGTTCACAACCGCGAGCTGCGTCGCTCTTGAAAAAATCTATCACGTTTCGTATGGAGTTTACATGTCATTACGTTTGACCCTGATACTCACACTGTTTGGCTGTTTTTTTATAAGCAGCGCCAATGCCACAGAACTACAGCAAGCGAGTTTTGAAAATGGCGCCAAGCTGGTGGTGGAGGAAGATCACTCTGCCCCTGTCGCCATGGTTCAAGTCTGGCTGAAAGTCGGCGGACGCGATGAAGTGCCGGGCAAGACCGGGCTGGCGCACGTCTTTGAACACATGATGTTCAAGGGTTCGGATAAACTCGCTGCCGGTGAATACAGCAAGCGTATATCCGCCATGGGGGGCAATGATAATGCGTTTACCAGTACCGACTTTACCGCCTTTTTTGAAACCGTGCCGGCTGCCCGTGTCGATGAAGTGATCGGCATGGAAGCGGAACGCTTCGCCCACCTGTCCCTGCGCGATGAGGACTTTCAAAAGGAGATTCGCGTGATTATGGAAGAGCGGCGCATGCGCACCGACGATGACCCGAACAGTCATATGTTCGAGGAATTATCCGCCGCATCGCTGCGACTGCATCCCTACCGCAATCCGGTCATCGGCTGGATGCAGGATTTGAAGAAACTGAGCATTAAAGACGTCCGGGCGTTTTACAAGAAATATTATGTACCGGGCAATGCCATTGTTGTGGTGGTTGGTGATGTCGATTTTGAACATTTGAAAAAGCAGGTTGCTGCCACCTTCGGCAGCATGAAGGCCGGTCCGGTATTCCCCCGCTTCAATCCTGTCGAGCCGGAACCGTTCGGCCCCAAACGTATCAGTGTGACGCTACCCGCCCAATTGCCAATGCTGGCAATTACGATTCCCGTCCCTGTCTGGAAACCGGGTAAGAATGATGTTGAAGCTGCTTCTCTGGCGTTGGCTACCCATATTCTGGCCGGTGGTCGCTCGGCGCGTATGCGCCGCGAACTGGTGGATAAGAAGCGGCTGGCTTTTTCCGTCAGCGCCGGTTACGACGAAGCATCCATGGGCTTAGACCTGTGGTATGCCTATGCCATGTTGGGGCCGAAACAAACCACGGCCGCAGTTGAAAAGGCTTTCTGGGAACTGATGGGCGATATGGCAAGCAAGCCGGTGAATGCCAAACGCCTGGCAGCGGCCAAGCGCAATATCACGGCTGCCGAAATATTTGCCCAGGATTCGCTCTACCTCCGGGCCAAGCAAATCGGGCATCTGGAAGTGGTCGGTATTGGTGCGGCCAATCGTGATAACTGGCTAAAGGCCATTAAAAAAGTAACCCCGGCAGATATTCAAAAAGCAGTCGGGCGCTGGCTTATACGGAGCCGATCAACCACCGGCACCCTGATTCCGGAGGTGAAATCATGAGAATATTTATCGTTTCCCCGGTGCTCGCGTTGATGCTGCTGTTATGCGTGGCGCCACAGGCGCAGGCAGTTCCTCCTATCCAGCAAGCCCAACTGGAAAACGGCATGCGCGTTTTATTGATGGAAGCGCACAATGTCCCGATGGTAGCCATGAAGCTGGACATGCCTGCCGGCAGCCGTTTCGATGCTGCGCATAAAGGTGGCACGGCCAGTCTGATGGCTGGCATGTTGGCTGATCATACCGCCAAACATGCACACACGGCATGGGCCGATTTGCTTGATGCCGATGCCATCAAACTGGGCGCAGGCGCAGGCCGTGATGATTTCGGCATATCACTGACGGTATTAAAGGATGCGCTCCAGCCGGGCTTGGACGCCTTGGCCGAAGCGCTGTTGCAGCCGGGCTGGGATGAGAAACGCTTTGCCATATTAAAGCATGATTCCATTGCCGCAGCCCAGAAGGCGCAAGAGGAACCCGGTGTGCGTGCCGCTGAGGCGGCAGCCGGCCTGCTGTTTTCAAAACATCCATATGGTCATCGCCCCGGTGGTACCATGAAATCATTGGCGCGCATCGAACTGGCTGACCTGAAAGGTCTGTATCAACGCCAGATTAAACCCTCGGGCGCAGTGCTGGCGGTTAGCGGTGATATCACTATGGCTGAATTGCTGCCCCTGTTGAATGCGCGACTATCCGGCTGGAAGGGTAAAGCGGCCAAAGGATTGATGAATATTGCCACAGCCAAAACAGTAACCGGAAAAAGGCTGGATGTGGCGCTGCCGACCACGCAAATGCTGGTGCAAATGATGCGGCAGGGGCCTGCCCGCAGCGATGCAGATTTTTTCCCTGTTTTCGTGCTCAACCATATTCTGGGGGGAGGCGGTTTCGGTTCCCGTTTGATGCAAGAAGTGCGCGAAAAGCGCGGACTGGTGTACGGCGTTTACTCCTATTTCCAGCCACTGGCCGTGCCCGGCCCGTTTGTGATTACCTTACAGACCAAAGCCAGCCAGGCCAAAGAGGCGGAATCTGTCGTGCGCAATGTGCTGACGTCCATGGCCGCCGGAAAAATCACTGAGAAACAGATGGTCGCCAGCAAAGATAACCTGATTGGCGGTTTCGCCCAGCGCATGGACTCCAATCGCGAGCGGGTTGGCCTGATTTCGATGATTGGCCTGTACAATCTGCCGCTGGATTATCTGAGCAGCTGGACTGTGCGCGTGCAGGCCGTGACGCTGGATCAGGTCAAGGCGCAGGCTGCCAAATATCTCAAACCTGAAGCGTGGAATCGTGTCCGGGTCGGCCCGAAGTCCGCTCTCTAAACAGGACTACATAATAGTCTCTTACAAATAAAATCTAATACAACAGCACAAGATATTTTACCACGAAGACACAAAGGTACGAAGAATAAAGATAA
>CAJXNE010000066.1 GCA_913056285.1 uncultured Zetaproteobacteria bacterium
TCAAATCGGGGGCCTGATATAAATGAGCTGGACCCTGTGGCTGGCTGCACCGGTAATTGGACTGGTGCTGTCCCTGTTTGCCGCAGGCGGGGGCATGATTGCTGTGCCGCTGCTGCAAAAGAAACGCTGGCATTTGATTGAATGGCTGCTGTACCATTTTTTCGCTATGGGCACATGCCTGGCGGTTTTGCAGGGGCAAGTATCGGGCTGAGGGGAGGAACCCGGTCACTCGGAGGGGTCATCATGGGCGGCAAGCTCGGCGCACATCAGAACGACGGGGTTGGGCGTCTTACCGATAAAATAGGGTTGGCTGCCAACAATCTCGAAACCGTGGCGGCGATAGAAGCGGATCGCACCCTCATTTTTCTGCCAGACCCGCAGCCATAATCCACGATGCCCGGCCTCAACAACCCTCGAACAGATCTCACTCAACAGCTTTTCCCCGATTCCCCGGCCATAGTAGCGATGATCAAGATAGAGGCGCACCAGCTCCATCGGATAATCTGCCGGGACCATTTCCGGTGTTTCTGTCATGGCGAGTTTGGCATAACCGACAATGCCTGATTCGGTTTCGGCAATCAGGTAAACGCTATCGGAGGCTTCGATCTCTTCGGAAATTCGCCATGGCGTAAAGATATCTGCCACATAACCGGCCATATCCTCCGGCCGCACAATCGCGCCATAGGCGCTGGCAAAGGTAATCCCGCCAAGATGACTGATCGCTTCTGCATCACTGGTTTTTGCCTGACGAACAGTGGTATTAATAGCGCAACTTCTCAACATAGCGGCAATTATAAATTTCTCGTGCTTGCTGCCAATAGATATTCCACTTGTACCGGTCATTTTCTGATTCATGATTGACACAGGCTAACAAAAAACCAATCTACACGGTAGAAAACAGGGGTGTGAAATATATGATTAGATTCCTTCGTATTTATGTACCGCTTGCCATCATTTTGGTGGCCATTTGCTATTCCTATTATCTGCTTGTTAGCCGTGATGTGTTAGAGCAGGCTAAACGCGAAGATGTATCATTAGCCAAACTGGAGCAGCAACTGCTGGCCGATGATTTTCGTAGTTTTGCTTCTGATTTGATGCTATTTGTCAATATGAAGGGATGGAAGCATGTCTTTGATGATTCCAGACCTGGCGATCTAAATGAACTGTCTGATGAATTTAAAACACTGCTCGCGACAAAGAAAAATTATGAAAAAATTCGTCTGCTTGATCTTCACGGCAAGGAAGTGCTGCGGGTACACTTTCACCAGAGTCGTGTTAGCGAGACGCCAACGCATGCATTACAGGATAAAAGCCATCGCTATTATATAGCAGCATCCAGTTCATTGGGCAAAAATGAAATTTACATCTCTCCCTTGGATTTGAACTGGGAAAATGGAAGCGTAGAGCAACCTTTAGAGCCATCAATGCGCCTGATTAGCCCGGTTTTCGATGCATCAGGTAAAAAACGAGGCTTGCTGGTATTGAATGTGCTGGTTGACAAGATGCTACAGGCATTCATGGACAAGCATGCAGATATGCCCAGACGCAGCCTTATAGTAGACCGCAAAGGCGGCTGGATTCATGATGGTATGATTGCAAAAAACTGGAAGTTTTTATTGCCGGAAAATCAGCACCAGTCATTCAAGCAAAAACATCCAGATGCATGGAAAGCCATTCATCAGCATGACCACGGGCAATTTGTCAATGAGCACGGAATGTTTACATTCGTAACGCTTCGAGTGGTGCAGGCGGCATATCGCGCACTGCCGGATGATGTTAATCGGGGGAATATCAGTGCGCTGAATAACGGGCAACCGGTCTGGAAAATTATTCAATATCGCAGCGCGGGTGAACTGGCCGTATTGACTGCACCGCTTGCACAACGAATCGGCGCTTTTGTTGTTTTGTTTTTATTGTTATTGATTCCGCTGGTCTGGCGAATGGTTTCCTCGGCAGCTCAGCGTCAGTTTTTTGAGCGGAAGTTACGGCAAAGTGAGCATAAATTCAGGCATCTTGTGGAGGATTTACCCGATGCTCTCGTTGTACTGCTCGATGGGAGAATAGCCTATGCCAATAAAGCTGCTGCAGAATTGTTTCATGCTAAAGAAATTTCCTCGCTTGTAGGGCAAACGGCGATTGATTTTGTACACCCGGAATCGCGACAAATGATGATTCACCGTATTCAGGTACTCATGAATGGCCAGCTTGTGGAAAACGTGGAGGAGCATCTGCTGGCGCTGGATGGCTCGGATATTTTTGCAATGGTTAGCTCCGCTTCGGTTATGTTTGAAGGGAAGTCTGCGGTGCAAACCGTGATTCGGGATATCAGCAAGCAGAGAAAAGCGGAAGGGAAACTGCGAATTGCATTACAGCGACATGAACTTTATCTGGCTCAGACCAGAATGGCGATCATTGAATGGGCTGTTGATTTTACCGTTGTCGAATGGAACAGGGGCGCTGAAATTATTTTTGGTTTTTCTGCCGAGGATGCCATAGGAAAGCATGTAACAGAGCTGATATTAGCGTCGGATCAAAGGGCACATGTTGATGCGGTTTGGCAACAAGTACTAAGTAATCAAGGTGGGCACCATAGTGTTAACGAAAACATCACCAAAGATGGGCGAATCATCACATGCGAGTGGCAAAACACACCGCTGATTAGAAAGGATGGCAAGGTGATTGGGGTGGTTTCACTATGCAGTGATATTTCCGAAGCGCAGCGGCGCCAGGCTGAACTGCACAAGTTACAGCAGGCCATCGAGCATGCCGGGGAATCCGTGATGATTACCGATGTGGATGCGATTATCGAATATGTGAATCCTGCCTTTAGCAAAATTAGTGGTTTTGCTGCCGATGAAGTGATTGGGCAAACCCCGAAAATATTGAAAAGTGGTCAGCAGAATGATGCTTTTTATCAACATTTCTGGCAAAAGATAAGTTCCGGTGAAACCTGGCATGGCTCATTGGTGGATAAACGCAAAGATGGCCGCCTGTATCCTGCATTGATGTCGGTTGCGCCGATATTAGACGAGCATGGAAACATTACCCATTACGTATCCATTCAGCAGGATATGAGCGAACACGAGGAACTCGAAGAGAAGTTCCGGCAGGCGCAAAAGATGGAGGCGCTCGGCACACTGGTTGGCGGCATTGCCCACGATTTTAATAACGTGTTGGCCGGTATATTGGGTAATCTTTATTTGCTGAAAAAACAGACGGTATCCGATGCCGGAGTGCAAACAAAGCTCGAACGCATTGAAAAAGCCGGTAAGCGTGCTGCAGATATGATCAGACAACTGCTGACATTTGCCCGCAAGGGAGAAAGCGAACTGACACCAATGCCGGTTCAACCCTTTATCAAGGAAATCCTGAAGCTGGCGCGCTCATCCATTCCGGAAAATATCGCGCTGCTGCATGATCTTGGCGAACAGGACTATCAAATCCGGGGTGATGGTACACAAATGCAGCAAATGATGTTGAATCTTCTGGTCAATGCATCGCATGCATTGGAAGGGCGTGATCAACCGGCAATTACAGTGAGCATGAATATTTATAAGCCGGATGAAGACTTTCTGAGTGTATATCGTGAAATCGGGAGCAAACCATTGTTATGCATTACGGTGGCAGATAATGGGTGCGGCATCAGTAAAGCCAACCTGGAACATGTCTTAGAACCGTTTTTTACAACCAAGGAAGAAGGCAAGGGAACAGGCTTGGGCCTGGCCATGGTCTATGGTTCCATGCAAAATCACGGCGGCGTTATTGATATCGATTCTGAAGAAGGTGAAGGTGCTCGTGTAAACCTCTATTTTCCGCTGTGTGAATCGGAAAAGGCTGCTGCTAAAAAAGAGACGACGGATGTGATTTGTGGCAAGGGCGAAACCATTTTACTGGCCGATGACAATGAGCATGTGCGTGAAATCATGCAGGAGATTTTGCATGATTTTGGATACCGGGTGCTGGTCGCTGAACATGGACAACAGGCCCTGAAGATGTTTATGGATCATGCGTCTGAAGTAGGCTTGGCGCTACTGGATATTGTGATGCCGGTGATGGGCGGTGAAGAAGCGGCAGAACGATTGCGTGAACTGAAACCGGATTTACCCATTCTGTTTCTCAGCGGTTATGAGAAAGGCGTCTCTCCGGGCGATAAAGCGGAGACACAGAATATTACTATTCTGACCAAACCTGTTGATCTGGCTGAATTAAGTCACCACATCCATAAAAGTCTGGGAACGTGACAGAGCAGACTTGTGCGTGCTTATTGTCTTGAATGGAAAGGAAATGTCTGGAGGTTAAACAGGAGGGTATATTCGGAAAATGACAGAATTCAACGCCGTGCATCATTTTTTTGAGTAAGGCCATCCCAATTCAGGATTTTTTCATCTGCTGTTACCAGTGATGCACCTGTTAACATTGTAGTTGCAACGATGATGCGGTCGGCAGGGTCGCCATGGAAGTTTTGCAGATTAGCTGCGTCAATGCCTGCTTTACCATCCATTGGTAACTCAACCAGGCCTCTGCTTAAAAGATCCTTGCGCCATATATCAATCGGGATATCCATATTCAGCCGCCCATCTTCCCTCTACAGGTTCAATCAAAGCATCCGATGCGTGAATATCGGAGGCATGCAGACCAAACAAGGTTTTGGGTTTATTGCGAAAAGGCAACAGTCGGGAAACAGGACGGCCATTCTTGGTGATGATAATCTCCAGTATAGTCATATGCATGTGTTACCCCGGTTGCTATTGAATGCGGGTGTCATCATTTGGTTTGTATGGCGTTCAGGAAAATCATGTAGTCATTTTGCTGGTGAGTGACAATGTTACTGAAGTCTGATCGCTACTGGCTAGCATTGCGCGGGTGATGAAAGGAGACGCTATGAAACGAATGATGATGATTGCAGCGATTATGATTGCCATGCCACTGGCGGGTACGGCTTGCGGCTTTGGCGAGCAAACTGCCGATGGTTATGAAAATGCAACGATTACGCATGCGCATGATCATTGGCAGCAGGGGGATCAATCGAGTATTCCATTCATGCTGCTGGATGTGCGCACGCCGGAAGAATATGCCGAGGGCCATATCAAAGGAGCGAAACTGATTCCACTTCAGACGCTTGATAAACATCTCAATGCCGTGCCGCATGACAAACAGGTTTATGTTTACTGTAAATCCGGAGGTCGTTCATCAAGGGCATCCAAGTTACTGGCCAGTAATGGTTTTACCAATATTGAAAATATCAAGGGTGGTATCGATGCCTGGAAAGCAGCCGGATTCCCTGTGGAGAAATAATGTTTAAACGTATGAATATCAATGAACTCTATCCGCGCTGGCTTGTAGCACGCGAGAAAGACGAAGCGATCACGTTGATCGATGTGCGCACACCGGAGGAATATCAGGCCGGCCATGTGCCCGGTGCAAAACTGATTGCATTGAACACCTTGCCAGCGCAGTTAGATGCATTTCCGAAACAGGGCGATGTATTTCTGATCTGCCGTTCAGGCATGCGTTCGGCGCAGGCTGCCGATTATCTGGCCAGACAGTGCGGACACACCAATCTGATCAACATCGAAGGCGGCACCATGGCCTGGATAAAAGCCGGTTATCCGGTTGAAAAAGCATAAAAAGACTTTTAGCCTTTCTTTTGGTTTTATTTTCCTCTTCGTAACTCTACGTACTCGGCAACTGCTCCATGCGTTGCTCTAACTCCTGCATCCATGCAGTCGTCTGCGGTGAAAGGTTTTGACTATAAGGAGAAAGATATTGGTGATTATGGCATGAGAACGGTATTTGACGGTGATATCGAGGCGGGGGCGGCGGCGATTGCCGATGCGCTGAACAGTATCTGAGATGAGTTTTATACCGGAGAAAACCGACTGGCTGAATACCTTTCCTGAACTGAAGGGGACTCGGGACAAGGCATGGCGCAGTACGGCCGGCAAGGCGATGCGCATGCAGGTGAAGCGAGGCAGTATCCTATTTCGCGATGGCGATGCCTGTAATGGTTATGTGCTGGTCGTCAGCGGTGCAATCCGGGTGCAGAAAATCGATCCGCAGGGCCATGAAATCGTACTCTACCGGGTGGAAGAGGGGCAGAGCTGCATGCTCACCACCACATGTTTGCTGGCAAAACAGAACTATCCGGCCGAAGGCATCGCGGAAACCGATGTGGATCTTATTCTGTTGCCACTGGATGCATTTGATACTGCACTATCGGAATCGCCCGGATTCAGGCATTTTGTGATGGCCAATATCGGCACGCGCATCTCCGATCTGATGTTATTGCTCGAAGATGTCGCCTTTGGCCGCAAGGATGTTCGGCTTGCTGCTTTTTTGCTCAAACATGCCGGTAAAAACGGAGATATTTTGAAGCTGACGCACCGGCAGCTGGCTGTTGAGCTGGGCACGGCGCGTGAAGTGGTTAGTCGCCTGATCAAGGATTTCGAGCGCAAGGGACTGGTACGTCTGGCCCGTAATAAAATTACTATTTTAGAGCCTGACAGGATTCGTGTCATTGCCAACAGGGATAAGGATTAGTGTAAATAATAGGGCTGATATGTGTTCGTCCGGCGACGATAGAATATATGGATTTATCCTGCAGATTATCTGGTAAAACAGTGCCGGCACATCAATCTGATCAGACTTGATTCAATGCCCATGGCCTCGCTTCCGTATAAACATCGGGAATTTTGGTCTGCTATCTCTGGTCTGCTATCTCTGGTCTGCTTTCTTGCTATTCCTTAACCGGACAGCAGTGGAAGTTTTTCAATATATTTTCGATGTTCTGAATGATTTCTTTCCTGGTCGATGTTTTTCGATAAACCAGCCCGATGGTTCTATATGGCACCGGTTCCATGAATGGAATGTAACATATTTCAGTTTCGTGTTTGTTGATGGCAATTTCGGGCATGAGTGTGATGCCCGTGCCGGCCTTGACCATTTGCCGAAGTGTTTCAAGACCAGTGGCCCGGAATTCCTGTTCTTCTGCAATATTGTGCTGCTGACAGATTTCCAAGGCGTTATCACGCAGACAGTGTCCTTCTTCAAGTAATAACAGAGGGTAGGTGGCAAGCTCTTCTATTTCTATTTCAGTATTTTCCGCCAGAGGGTGATCCGTTGGAACGGCCAGGAAAAATTTGTCATCAAAGAGTTTTTTTATTTCAAAAAAATCATCATGTACCGGCAATGCAATAAGAGCTGCGTCAATTTCGCCTTTGTGCAGACTATCCATTAAAACAGCAGTTTTTTCTTCTATGAGAAACAGGCGCAGATCCGGCATTACGTTCTTCATCCGGGGGACAATGTCAGGAAATATATATGTCGATAAAGTCGGAAATGCCCCAAGCCTGAATTTCCCGGCGAAAGGATTATGCGAACATTCGGCAACCTCTTTAATCCGTTCCACTTCCTGCAGGATTTTTTTTGCAGATTGTACGATATCCCGGCCTTCTTCAGTGATCATAACGCGTTTGTTGTTGCGCTCGAAGATTTTTACACCGAGCCACTCCTCCATTTTTTTTATTTGCGTACTCAGGGTCGGCTGACTGACATTGCACTGTTTAGCGGCTTTGCTGAAATTATGTAAATCGGCTACGGCAACCAGGTAGGACATTTCGCGTAAGTTCATTGGCTTCTCCTTTTATCATAGCCTCAACCTATCAATATAATAATATCAATCAATTATACATATGCATGTGCCGTTATTAGAATGACACCCATGCTGTGTATCAGCACCGGCCTGGAACAACAGTTCAGTGATCAGGTGCAGGCAGAAACATAAAAGGAGCAGTGATCTATGAAAATATATAACTTCTCAATAAGCACCGCGATGGCAGTTTTTCTGGCTTTATGCCTGCCAACACTAGCCTCGGCAAATTCTACTGCGATGGATAAGCACGAAGCCAAGGCCAATCAATTCTGGTGGCCCGAATTGCTGAATCTGGAACCATTACGAGCGAACGACCCGAGGTCCAACCCCTACGGCGACGACTTCAACTATGCCAGGGCTTTCCAAAGTGTCGATCTCAAAGCCTTGAAAAAGGACATCGAGAAGACATTGAAGACGTCACAGGACTGGTGGCCGGCAGACTGGGGCCATTATGGCGGCCTGATGATCAGGATGGCATGGCACGCCTCAGGCACCTATCGCGTCCATGATGGTCGCGGCGGTTCCGATGGTGGTCAGCAACGCTTTGAGCCTCTTAACAGCTGGCCTGATAATGCGAGCCTGGATAAGGCACGCCGTTTACTGTGGCCGGTCAAACAAAAATACGGTCGCAACGTATCCTGGGCGGATATGATGGTTCTCGCCGGTAATGTTGCATTGGAATCCATGGGCTTTGAAACCCTGGGTTTCGCAGGTGGCCGCGTGGATGACTGGGAGCCCGACCGGGTTTACTGGGGCCCGGAAACCAGGATGCTGGCCAATGACAAGCGCTATCGTAAGGACGGCACGCTCGAGAAGCCGCTGGCTGCTTTGCAGATGGGCCTGATTTATGTGAACCCTGAAGGGCCGAACGGCAATCTTGATCCGGTCTCCGCCGCTGCTGATATACGCGAGTCCTTTGGTCGCATGGCAATGAACGATGAAGAGATCGTTGCACTGATCGCGGGCGGACACACGCTCGGCAAGACCCATGGGGCCGTGAAAGCTAATTGTGTGGGGCCGGAGCCTGCTGCCGCTGCCATTGAGGAACAGGGCTTAGGCTGGATGAATAAGTGTGGAAAAGGTAATGCGGAATACACCATGACCAGTGGTCTGGAAGGTGCCTGGACCCAAACGCCAACCGCGTGGTCCATCCTGTTTCTGGATAATCTGTTCAGCTACGAGTGGAAAAAGCAGAAAACGCCTGCTGGAGGAACAGTGTGGGTGCCAACCGATGTGGATGCACAATCAGCGGTACCGGATGCGCACATCAAGGGTAAATTTAATTCGCCGATTATGCTGACGACGGATCTGGCCTTGAAGGCAGATCCCGGCTTCCGAAAGATATCCAAACATTTTCTGGAGCATCCGAAGGAATTCGACAAGGCATTCGCCAGAGCATGGTTCAAGTTGACCCATCGCGATTTGGGGCCGCGTACTCGCTACCTGGGCAGTGAAGTCCCGAAAGAAGTCTTTGTCTGGCAGGATCCGATTCCTGCTATCAACTATAAGTTGGTTGGCGCAGACGACATCGCCAATTTGAAAACGAAGATCATGAAATCCGGTTTGTCCGTACCCGAACTCGTCAGGACTGCGTGGGCATCCGCTTCCACATATCGCAGCTCGGACATGCGCGGTGGCGCTAACGGGGCGCACTTACGTCTGGCACCGCAAAAGAACTGGGAGGCCAACAATCCCCAAGAGCTGGCAAAAGTGCTGAAGAAGCTTAAGCGAATACAGCAGGTCTTCAACAACAGAGCTGCCGATGGCAAGAAAGTCTCCATGGCTGATCTGATTGTGCTGGGTGGCGCTGCTGCGATTGAGCAGGCCGCCAAAGATGCTGGTTATAAGGTCAATGTGCCGTTCAGGCCGGGGCGGGGTGACGCATTGCAGAAGATGACTGATGTGCGTTCATTCGCTGTACTGGAACCGTCTGCTGACGCCTTTCGCAATTACTACAGCGACAGAAGCTATGGGTCGCCGACAAAAATGCTCGTTGAAAAGGCTGACCTGTTAACTCTTACCGTGCCGGAAATGACCGTGCTGGTAGGTGGCATGCGCACATTGGGCGCGAATACCGGTGGATTGAAGCACGGCGTATTCACTGACAAGCCCGGACAATTGAGCAATGATTTCTTTATTAACTTGCTCGACATGTCCACAACATGGAAGAAGTCTTCCAGCTATAAGGGTGTGTATGAAGGGTATGATCGTCAGACTGGCAAACTTAAATGGAC
>CAJXNE010000067.1 GCA_913056285.1 uncultured Zetaproteobacteria bacterium
CCTGAAACTGGCTCACATCAAAGGTGCGCTCCGGCACATAGATCAAATGCGGACCATCGCCTTCACCTTGACGGGCCAGTGCAGAAGCCGCAGTCAAAAATCCTGCATCACGCCCCATCACAATATTGATTTTGACGCCAGCCAGCGCCGCGTTATCGCGGTCATCACCCATGAACGCCAGCGCCACAAAACGCGCCGCAGAAGCATAGCCCGGACAATGATCAGTGACGCGCAGATCGTTATCGATTGTCTTGGGAATATGAATGGTACAGAAATCATAATCGGCCTCTTTGGCCATTTCGGCAATAATGTAGGCGGTTTCTGCTGAATCATTGCCGCCGACATAAAAGAAATAACGCACATCGTTCTTCCTGAACACTTCAAACACACGCTCACATTCGGCCCTGCCCGGTTTCAAACGCACCGAGCCCAATCCGGCCGCAGGCGTGGCAGCAAGAATTTCCAGTTCCTCTTCGGACTGGGTAGTTAAGTCGACAAAGTCCTCATTCATAATACCGGCAATGCCATGCTTCGCACCAAGAATGCCGGTAATATCCGCATGCCTGCGCGCCGCCAGCACGGCCCCTACCAGTGACTGGTTAATCACTGCAGTTGGTCCGCCTGACTGACCGATCACCATTTTGCCCTGTAATGCCATATTAGAACCCTCCAGAAATTTTGCCGCATCATAACCTCTTATGGAACGCATGGCATCATGCATGTACTTCGTGAATCTTGTGGTGAAGCATTGCGACCATGAATGACTTAAGCACGACGCTAAACGCCATCGAAGCCATTCTCGAACAGGCCGGCAAGGAAATCATCCTGCCAGCCTTCTACTCTTCGATGCAATCCTCCACCAAAGCTGACGGCTCCATCGTGACCGAGACCGATCTGGCCTGCCAACAGTTTATTCAGGATGAACTGGAATGTCTGGATAAGAGTATCGCCTTTCTCGGCGAAGAAATGACTGAAGCGGAACAACTTGCCTGTCTGCAACATAGTGAAGGGCGTTACTGGTGCCTGGATCCGCTTGATGGCACCAGTAATTTTATAGCTCATTTTCCCTGCTTTGCGATTTCACTGGCATTGATTGAACACGGTATCGTGCAACTGGCCTGCATTCATGACCCTGTACGCAAAGAAACCTTCACCGCCATTCACGGGCAAGGCGCATGCTTAAATGGCGCCCCCATTTCAACATCTCACAATGATCAGCTGCAACATGCAGTCGGCTTTGTTGATTTCAAACGACTCGCTCCGCCACTGGCTACACAGTTTATCACCCGACCATGTTACCGCAGCCAACGCAACATTGGCTCCTGCGCTTTGGAATGGGCATGGCTGGCAGCAGGACGCGGCCATTTCATTATTCACGGCAGTGAAAAAATATGGGACTTTTCTGCCGGTAGCTTGATTGCCAGTGAATCTGGTTGTGTGGTCAGTAGTTTCGACAAGGTATCCCTCTTCCCTTGCACTACGCTTTCCACCTCTGTTTTAGCCGCCTGTAACCCCTCAACTCACGCATCACTTAAACTTCAACTATCGAAATTGAACTACTGAAAAATAAAGCATAATTGCAAATTCTAAAATCATGGTCGCTTTTTCGGGGCAAATCCGCTAGTGTGCGCCTGCTTTTTTCGACTGGCAGCATTATATTAAATATTTTCAAACACATTAACCGGAGGGGAATACATGGGTAGCGTTAGCAATCTGAAAATTGATTTGGTGGAAGTATGTGAGGCAGCGGCGCGAGCCTGCGCCCCGTTTGTAGGCTCCGGCCAGAAGGATGAGGGTGATGGCCTGGCTGTGGATGCCATGCGCGCTCGCATCAATGAAGTAAAGATGAATGGCATGATCGTGATTGGCGAAGGAGCCAAGGATGAAGCGCCGGCTCTCTACGATGGTGAAAAAGTAGGTACTGGCGAAGGTATTGGTGTGGATATCGCAGTTGACCCGATTGAGGGAACGAATTTATTCGCCAAAGACATGCCCGGCTCGATAGTAACCCTGGCTGCGGCACCCGAGGGCAGCATGTATCGCCCCGGTTCCTGCTTCTATATGGATAAACAGGTCTATCCTAAAGCTGCACGCGGTCATATTGATCCGGAAGCACCTATTGCAGATCGCTTAAATCAACTGGCCAAATCACTGGGCAAAACCGTACCCGAGCTGAAAATATTCATCCTCGATAAACCACGCCATCAGGCCATGATGCAGGAAGTCTATGCCACTGGCGCCAAAGTACGTCTGGCTACCGACGGTGATGTAAACGGTGCGATTCAGGCTGTGCTCAACATGGGCTCCGATGCACTGTTCGGCATTGGCGGCACCCCTGAGGGGATTGTCACTGCGTGTGCAGCACGTGCGATGGGCGCCGAAATGTTCGGCCGCATGGCGCCACAGAAAGATTTCGAAATCAAACTGTGTGAAGAAGAAGGTATTGACACCAAGAAGATTCTGACCCGTGATGAGTTGGTCACTTCGGATGACTGCCTGTTCATTGCCACAGGCTTGACCTCCGGCGCCTATGTGCGCCACGTTAAGGTCGGTTATGATGCTTATGGCAAACACAAAACCACAGACACAGTCGTGCTGGATGGCGGCATTGGCAATATTCGCCATGTTGTGACGACACTGCACGTTTAAAAACGATAGAGACATAAGCTTTACTTATGTTTTTTATAATAAGCACTAATTAGATTTTATACATAAAAAAGCTAGGGTTCATCACGCTGAACCATTAAATTGAAGAGGGGTATACGTATATGAGCAACAATCGCAGACATCTGGCTAACGCTATCCGTGCATTGGCTATGGATTCAGTACAGAAAGCCAATTCCGGCCATCCGGGCGCACCGATGGGCATGGCGGACATCGCCGAAGTCCTGTGGAATGACTACATGACCCACAACCCGACCAATACTAACTGGGCGGATCGTGACCGGTTCATCCTGTCCAATGGTCATGGCTCCATGCTGATTTACTCCCTGCTGCACCTGACCGGCTACGATCTGGGCATTGAAGATCTGAAACAGTTCCGTCAGCTGCATTCCCGCACGCCAGGCCATCCGGAATACGGCTATGCGCCGGGTGTTGAAACCACGACTGGCCCGCTGGGTCAGGGCATCACCAACGGTGTCGGCATGGCGGTTGCTGAATCCATGCTGGCTGGTCAGTTCAATAAACCGGGTCATGAGATTGTTGACCATAATACTTACGTATTCATGGGCGATGGCTGCATGATGGAAGGCATTTCTCACGAAGCATGCTCTCTGGCCGGCACCTTAAAACTCGGCAAGCTGATTGCATTCTGGGATGACAACGGCATTTCCATTGATGGCGAAGTCGAAGGCTGGTTTACCGATGATACCCCTGCTCGCTTTGAAGCTTATGGATGGCAGGTGATCCGCAATGTTGACGGCCACGACGCTGGTGAAATCAAGGCTGCGATTGAAACGGCTCGCGCCAATTCTGATCAGCCTACGCTGGTTTGTTGTAAAACCATTATCGGCTTCGGTTCTCCGAATATGGCCGGTTCGCATGATTGCCATGGTGCTGCACTGGGCGATGAAGAAATCGCACTGGTTCGTAAGGAACTGGGTTGGGAATACGATCCGTTTGTGATTCCTGAAGATGTCTATGCAGGCTGGGATGCCAAAGAGAAGGGTACGGCTGCTGAAGCCGACTGGAACGCCCGTTTCGAAGCCTATGCTGCTGAATATCCTGAACTGGCTGCTGAATTCACTCGCCGTCAGGCTGGCGATTTGCCGGATGGCTGGGAAGCAGGCGTCACAGACTGGATCAACCAGTTGCGTGAAGAGAAGCCCGGCTGGGCAACCCGCGTGGCATCCGGTAAAACCATCGGTGCATTTGCTGCGCTATTGCCTGAACTGGTTGGCGGTTCCGCCGATCTGGCGCCATCCAATAACACCAAATGGCCTGAAGCAGTTGCCTACTCCAAGGAAACACCGGAAGGCAATTATATGCACTATGGCGTGCGCGAATTCGGCATGTCCCATGCCATGAACGGCATGGTATTGCATGGCGGTGTAATTCCGTTTGGCGGCACCTTCCTGATGTTCTCGGAATATGCACGCAATGCACTGCGCATGTCTGCGCTGATGAAAATCGGTACGATTTTCGTTTACACCCATGATTCTATCGGCCTCGGCGAAGATGGCCCGACCCATCAGCCGGTTGAGCAGATCGCAACCCTGCGCATGATTCCGAACATGAACACATGGCGCCCATGCGATGCGGTTGAGTCGGCAGTGGCATGGAAAGCCGCTGTAGAACGTCGCGACAGCCCGAGCATTTTAATCTTCACCCGTCAGGGCCTGCCTTGCAACGATTATAGCGATGCACAGGTTGCAGATATGGAACGCGGCGGTTACGTCATCAGCAATTGCGACGGCACACCAGATGCAATCATCATGGCCACCGGTTCCGAAGTACAACTGGCACTGGCTGCTCAGGCTGAATCCGACAAAAACATTCGCGTGGTATCCATGCCGTGTACCGAACGTTTCGATGCACAGGATGCGGCATACAAGGAATCCGTACTGCCAGCAGCAGTAACGGCGCGCGTTGCTGTTGAAGCTGGTGTTACCGGCTTCTGGGGCAAGTATGTTGGTTTGAACGGTAAAGTCATCGGTATCGACACCTTCGGCGAATCCGCACCAGCTGGTGAATTGTTTAAACTGTTCGGCATTACCACGGAAGCCGTGGTAGCCGCCGTCAATGAAGTAGCTTAATAAAAAATATAATATATAAAGGGAGCGAGAAGTATGACGATTAAAGTTGGTATTAATGGATTTGGCCGCATTGGCCGCATGGCATTCCGCGCGATTGCCAAAGATTTTACAGATATGGAAGTGGTCGGCATCAACGATTTGCTGGACCCTGAATATCAGGCTTACATGCTGAAATATGATTCCGTACATGGCCGTTTTGATGGTGATGTATCTGTTGATGGTGGCAATCTGGTTGTAGACGGCAAAACCATCCGTGTTACAGCTGAACGTGATCCGGCTAACCTGAAGTGGGACGAAGTCGGCGCTGACGTAGTTCTGGAGTGCACAGGCTTCTTCCTGACTGAGGAATCCTGCAAGGCGCATATCGCTGCCGGTGCTAAAAAGGTTGTACAATCTGCGCCATCCAAAGATGCGACCCCGATGTTCGTTTACGGCGTAAACCATGATGATTACGCGGGTGAAACCATCAGTTCAGCTGCATCCTGCACCACCAACTGCCTGGCTCCTCTGGCCAAGGTGATCCATGACAGCTTCGGCATCAAACGCGGCCTGATGACTACCGTACATGCGGCTACTGCTACGCAGAAGACCGTTGATGGACCATCCAATAAAGACTGGCGCGGTGGTCGCGGCATTCTGGAGAACATCATCCCGTCTTCTACCGGCGCAGCCAAGGCTGTGGGCAAGGTTATCCCTTCCCTGAACGGTAAACTGACCGGTATGGCCTTCCGCATTCCTGCTTCCGATGTGTCCGTAGTCGATCTGACTGTGGAACTGGAAAAAGAAGCATCGTATGACGAAATCGTTGCAGCAGTGAAAACAGCATCCGAAACCGCAGGCATCGGCGATACGCTGGCCTTCACAGATGAAAAAGTTGTTTCCACAGATTTCCGTGGCTGCAGTTATTCATCTATCTTCGATGCCACAGCCGGCATCGCCATCGACAGCACCTTCGTCAAACTGGTTGCTTTCTATGACAATGAATATGGATATACCTGCAACATGATGCGTTTCGTGCGTCACGTAGCAAATAGCTGAAATTGACCTCGTGGGAGTATCCTCGGATGCTCCCACGTTTGTCATTGCCCGTTTGTTTCAAACAGACTGGCAGCGACAAGCGTTCGCAATAATTCAAAACCAAGAATGTCATCATGCTGTCATGCTTTGTGACAAGCGTCTGTCATTCATCATTCCAAGGAGTAGCTGATGTCTGTATTAAAAATGACCGATCTGGATCTCAAGGGAAAACGCGTCCTGATACGCGAAGATCTGAATGTACCTATTGTTGATGGCGAGGTTGGAGACGATACCCGCATCCAGGCCAGCCTGCCGACCATGCAGGCAGCAATCGCAGCCGGTGCCAAAGTACAGGTATGTTGCCATCTGGGCCGTCCGACTGAAGGCGAATATGATGAGAAATTCTCTCTTGCGCCTGTTGCACGCCATCTGTCCAAGGTGCTTGGCAAGGAAGTTCGCCTTGTTAAGGATTATTTGGACAATGCGCCGGAACTGGCTGATGGCGAACTGGTATTGCTGGAAAATATCCGTTTCAATGTCGGCGAAAAGAAGAACGACGAAACCCTGTCCAAACAGTATGCATCCCTGTGTGATGTGTATGTGATGGATGCATTCGGCACCGCCCACCGCGCTCAGGCTTCCACACATGGCGCTGGCAAATTTGCACCTGTTGCATGCGCAGGCCCATTGCTGGCTGCAGAACTCGAAGCACTTGGTAGCGCGCTCGATAACCCGGCGCGTCCGATGGTGGCCATTGTTGGTGGCTCCAAAGTATCGACCAAGCTAACCGTACTGGAATCTCTGTCCAAGATTGTGGATCAATTAGTTGTAGGCGGCGGTATCGCCAATACATTTATTGCCGCAGCAGGCAAGCCGGTGGGTAAATCACTGTATGAAGCTGATCTGGTGGATACCTGCAAGAAACTGACTGCTGATGCTGAATCACGCGGCGGCGGCATTCCGGTGCCGACCGATGTGGTTTGCGCCAAAGAGTTCGCTCCTACGGCTGAAGCCACGCTGAAAAATGCGGACGACACGCTGGATGACGATATGATTTTTGATATCGGCCCTGATTCAGCAGCAGCTCTGGCTGACATTCTGAAAAATGCCGGAACCATCGTCTGGAACGGCCCCGTTGGCGTATTTGAATTCGACCAATTCGGCGAAGGTACCAAGGCAATTTCTCTGGCCATTGCCGATTCTGATGCATTCTCGATTGCCGGCGGTGGCGACACACTGGCTGCTGTCTCCAAATACGGCATTTCCGACAAGGTATCTTACATCTCAACCGGCGGCGGCGCTTTCCTGGAATTCCTGGAAGGCAAAAAATTGCCAGCGGTTGCTATGCTAGAGGAGCGCGCAGCTTAAGTGACTCAAGAATTTCGTAGAACCAAAATTGTAGCAACATTAGGTCCAGCCTCCGAAGCTCCGGAGGTGTTGGATCAGTTAATCGGCGCGGGCGTTAATGTCGTACGCTTGAATTTCTCCCATGGCACTGCTGATGAACATCGTCAGCGCGCTGAAAATGTACGTGCCGCTGCCAAAAATCACGGCATTTGCGTGGGCATTCTGGCAGATATGCAAGGGCCGAAAATCCGCATTGGCAAATACAAAACCGGCAAGACGTTTCTTGAACCCGGTCAGAAATACATTATTGATGGCAATCTGGGTTTGGATGACGGCGATGATGAACGCGTTGGCCTGACCTACAAGGAACTGATTGGCGATGTAGAGCCGGGCGCACGTTTACTGCTTAATGACGGGCTGATTGTCATGGATGTCGATGATGTCGTCGGACAGGAAATCAGGTGTACTGTTCTGGTTGGCGGCGAACTATCCAATAACAAGGGTATCAACCGCGCCGGCGGCGGATTATCTGCTGCCGCGTTGACCGACAAGGATAAGGAAGACATCAAAACGGCTTGTTCGATTGGTGCCGACTATATTGCCATCTCCTTCCCTCGTCATGGCGCTGATATGGCCTACGCCCGCTCACTGGTAGAAGCCGAAGGCAGCCATGCCGGCCTCGTTGCAAAAGTAGAACGCGCGGAAGCCGTTGATCCGGAGAATCTGACCACGATCATGGAAGAATCCGACGCTGTTATGGTAGCCCGTGGCGATCTCGGCGTAGAAATCGGTGATGCGGCTGTACCACCGGTTCAGAAGCGGATCCTGCGCGAAGCACCGAAGCATAATACCCCGGTGATTGTTGCGACCCAGATGATGGAATCGATGTGTAACAATCCGATTCCGACCCGTGCCGAGGTCAATGATGTCGCCAACGCAGTACTCGATGGCACTGATGCAGTGATGCTGTCCGGCGAATCGGCAGCGGGAAAATATCCGGTGGAAGCGGTTAAGGCTATGCACCGCACCTGCATCGAAACCGAAAAGCAGCGCGTTCTGCCCTCGACTTCAACGCGCGATCCGCGCTTTCCTCCCCAATCCATTGATGAATGTATTGCTCGTCAGGCCATGGAAACATCACATATGATGCCGATTACCGCGATTGCAGCCTTTACGCACAGCGGCAATACTGTG
The DNA here is from genome assembly GCA_913056285.1 of uncultured Zetaproteobacteria bacterium. Classification (GTDB taxonomy): domain Bacteria; phylum Pseudomonadota; class Zetaproteobacteria; order Mariprofundales; family Mariprofundaceae; genus Mariprofundus. The sequence goes on from CAJXNE010000067.1 coordinate 8,316, forward strand.
TTATATATGTCGCGTCACCTGACACGCGTTCCGATTTATGCCTTAACGCCTTCGGGTGAAACGGCGGGCAAGGTCACGCTGTTCCGCAACGTGGTTCCCAAACCGTTTGACGAGGTCTATGGCGAAACGGACGCTCCGAAAGCGACGCGAAATTGCCTGTCCATGATGCTCTATGATAATCTGGTGACAGATGATGATCTGGTGGTCATGAGCCTGGGTACGCCGATGGGTAAAGCAGGCAACACCAACGCGATGAAAATTGTTCGCGTTGGTGATGAATTCGGCAGATTTAAACAGGTATAATTTTTACGGTTCATATCAACCGCATCATGGGGCATACTTTGCCCGCTAATTACTAGGAGGAAGAAATGGCATTAATTTCATTACGTCAATTGCTGGATCACGCAGCTGAAAACAGCTACGGCATGCCGGCATTCAATGTAAACAATATGGAGCAGGTGCATGCCATCATGCAGGCTGCTGATAAAATGGACTCACCGGTCATTATGCAGGGTTCTGCCGGCGCACGCGGTTATGCAGGCGAATCATTCCTGCGTCACCTGATTTCCGCTGCAATCGAACAGTATCCGCATATTCCGGTTGTAATGCATCAGGATCACGGTTCTGAACCGGCAGTCTGCCTGCGCTCGATCCAATCCGGTTTCTCATCGGTCATGATGGACGGCTCGCTGATGTCCGATGCCAAGACCCCTTCCTCCTACGAGTATAATGTTGAAACCACTAAAAAAGTCTGCGACATGGCGCATGCTGGCGGCGTATCTGTTGAAGGTGAGCTGGGTTGTCTGGGTTCTCTTGAAACCGGCATGATGGGCGAAGAAGACGGCCATGGTGCTGAAGGCAAGCTGGACATGGATCAGTTGCTGACTGACGTTGACGAGGCAGCCGATTTTGTTGAAAAAACCGGCGTTGACGCATTGGCCATCGCCATCGGCACCTCTCATGGCGCATACAAGTTCACCAAGCCGCCAACGGGCGCTGTATTGCGCATTGACCGCATTCAGGAAATTCATGCCAAATTGCCGAATACGCATCTGGTCATGCATGGCTCTTCCTCTGTACCACAGGATTGGCTGGCTATCATCAATGAATACGGCGGTGACATGGGCGAAACCTACGGCGTTCCCGTTGAAGAAATCGTTGAAGGCATCAAGTCCGGCGTTCGCAAAGTGAACATCGACACCGATCTGCGTATGTCTTCTACCGGTGCCGTGCGCAAGTTTATGGCCGAGAACCCATCCAACTTCGATCCGCGCAAGTTCCTGAAAGCTTCTACGGCTGCGATGCAGGGTATCTGCGAGGCTCGTTTTGAAGCGTTCGGTTCTGCCGGCAACGCATCGAAGATTACTGCCAAACGACTGGAAGAAATGGTCGGCTTCTACAGCTAATCCGTTTTCTGTTCATCGTTTTCTGTTCATCAAACA